>DATIIG010000068.1:0-1731 GCA_035479835.1 Saccharimonadales bacterium (SeqCode)
TGTCAAAAGCACTCTTTTTTTGTGAGTGTTTTCATAGAGTCCCGATTCAAGAAATAGAGCAACTAGCTTTTTATCCTGCGGATTTTTAAACCCTTCCATCAAATGGTGGTTAAGCTCAGGTAAATCTTCAAATGCAGAAAAACTTTTGGATGTCTCATTAAACTGATTTCTGATAATATGCGCATTGCCGTTTAAAAAACCTGCCGAGAAAATCACCGGAATAAAACCGACGAGTTTTTTTGCCATATCGATTGCGTCCGATTTAACCGACTCCTGATTTTTTCGAAGCTCTTCAACTGCCTGCACAATTTTATTATCCTCAATTTGCAAAACGCCCGCACCGCTTAAAAGCACCAGAAGTCCCAAAACCATGTAGCCGGTTCCGAGGCGCGGTTGGCCGGAGGGATTAAATTTAGGATTAAATAACAAATGAGGACTTCCGTGTGACTGCAAAAGTTGTCCCAGTTTTCCTCCGCTTGTTATGCCGGTAACTTTCAACTTCTTCTCGTAAGCTCGCTGTGCACAGGCAAGAACCTCATCCGTTGACCCGGAATAACTTGAGAGAACAATTAAGCTTTTATCGTTTGCAAATTCGGGCAAATCGTAATCATTGTTAGAAAAAACGGGGACTGTTAAAGTATTTTTATACAGCGATGATGCTACATATCCTCCGTACGCGGATCCGCCCATGCCGCAGACGATAATATTTTCAATATCTTTATATGTTTGATCAAACGAAATACTCTTTGCGTCCTGCCAGATCTGTTCGCATTGCGACGCAAACATTTCCGTTGAGCCGTAGACATTTTTGGGGTCAAGCTTTTTTATTTCTTCAAGGTTTCTCAGGTCAATCATAGTGAAATAATATCACTGTTTGAGACTTAAGACAATGATTTAATAAGTTGTGTTACTTCACTTTTTTTTTCTTCCATAGTTGCTTTATCGCGCGCTTCCAAATTTAATCGCAAAAGCGGTTCGGTATTTGATTTTCGCACGTTAAACCGCCACTGCGGGTACTCAACCGATAAACCGTCAATAAATTCCTGTTTGCCGTCTTTATATTTCTGCTGCAACGCTTTGATAATTTCATCTTTTTTCTCCGTTTCAAAATTCAGCTCACCCGTTATAAAGTATTTGCCCGTATAGGGCGCAGCAAGTTGAGATAGTGTCGTATTTTGCAAACTTAAAAGTTCCCAAATTAAAAAAAGCGGAATAAGACCGTTGTCTCTGTAATAATTCTCTTTAAAGTAAAAATGCGATGACATTTCGCCGCCGAATTCTATATTTTCCTCTTTCATCCGTTTGGCGATAATCGTCATTCCTGCTTTTGAAACGACCACTGTGCCGCCTGATTTTTGAATTTCTTCGGTTGTCGCCCAAACCAAGCGGGGATCAATCAGAATTTTTGCTCCGGGATGTTTTTTGAGTACTTCGTGAGCAATAATTCCGTCATAAAATATCCTTCAATAAACTGAGCATTTTCATCGGCGAAAAAACACCGATCACCGTCCGCATCCCATGACACGCCAAAATCCGCTTTTTCTTTCTCAATCAAATCCAACAGCTCTTTTCTGTTTTCGGGAAGCAGGGGATTGGGAGGACCTTTTGGAAATGTTCCGTCAGGTTTTTCGTTAAGAGGAACTACGGTGAGCGGCAGATTAAAAAGTTCGACTGCGCGCACAAGTAGCTGTACATCCACGCCGAAATTGGCATTGGCGACAATTTTTTTCG
>DATIIG010000069.1:0-2412 GCA_035479835.1 Saccharimonadales bacterium (SeqCode)
ATTATCGGTGATAACATCAATCGGTTTGAGTGTGGCGCGGGCGTAGTCTCCCTGAAATTTCAGATCTATAATTTCAAACTTCTGTACCCCGCCGCGCTTGGGTACTTCTTTTTCCAAAAGAGTCTGGATTTGCTCTTTATCTGTATTTGCTGCAACTGTGGGAACTGCCGGAGCGGTAGTTGTTGAGCGCATTTCTTTGCGAACAAACCACAGTCCCGCGACAACGATGACAAGCAGAATAATAACAATAAGAATTTTCTTCATCAACTTTAGAGTAGCATGAAACTCACCTATTGTAAAGTACAACGGCGCTCAGGGGTTATCAACGGTTTGTTCCACTTCTTCCGGTGTTATCGGCTTTATAAACTGAAACAAATTAACCAGTCCGAATGCTATTAATAAGTAAACAATCGCGGCAACAATGGTTGACCACTCGATGACAGAACTGCCGCTTATGTACGGACGCACAATGCCGGAAAACGGCTGCGCTAACGGATCGGTAATCGCATTGATAAGGCTGACAAATCCGCTGAACGGATTTGCTCCGATTGCTTTAAACGTCATCCGAAATCCCAGTAGGATTTCAACAAAAATTAATATATACCAGATGACTTGATAGGAGCGTAAAATCGCTTTCTTTTTTTCAAAAACTTTTTGCGGATGCTCGGTTTTTACAGAGGGCGGAATTACTGTTTTCACTGTTGTGACAACGTTGGGTTTGTGCGTTTCCGTTGTTGTTACTTCTTGCGTCTGTTCCATACCTATTTCTATAGTAACATGAGATTTGTAAAAATTATGTAAGAATATTACGATTGCTTAGCGGGAGCGTAGACAATAAGCACGTTGCCGTTTTTGAAAGTCCGCGGTTCCTGTAAAAGCTTCAACTCCAGTTTACTTTTCAGTCCTGCAAACAGCGGCGTGCCATTTCCTATTGCAACAGGAGCGATAATAATCCGAACTTCATCAATAAGGCCATGTTCCATCAAACTCACCGCAAAATTATTGCTTCCGTAAATTGCCATGAATTTCTTTGCCTCGCCGGAGCTTTGCGAAGGCGGGTCCGACTGTTCTTTTAATTTCTTCACTTCCTCAATCGCATTGTCTTTGACAAGCCGCACATGTTTCCAATTTGCTGTTTCTGTTACTTTGTCTAATGTTTTTGAAAAAACAACTTTGGGCGTATTATTCATGAGGCTTGCCACTTGCGGATCATCTTTGATCCCGGCGTCGGTAGGCCAGTAGCCCTCCATGAGTTGATAGGTTTTCCTGCCGAAGAGTAGCGTATCAATGCTGCCAGTTTGCTCAATCGCGTATTTATTAAAATCCGCATCCACATGATGCCACGATAAATCGTGATCGGGTCCTTCAAAATACCCGTCGAGCGACACCATCATGAATAAAAATATCTTACGCATAAAATTTATTATAAACTTTCTTTGAGTTTTTCGGAAAACTCGTCAAAAGAAGTATATAAAATTGTTTTCATGCCGAGCTTTTTTGCTCCTTCAATATTTTTTGTACTATCATCAACAAACAAACATTCTGTTGGTTTAACACCGAGATTTTGCGCGCAAATTTCAAATGCTCTCGCTTCAGGTTTCAAAACGCCTGTTTTATATGATACGCAAATTGCATCAAATAGACTATCTATTTCGTCACGATATATTAGTTCTATCTCCTCTTCTCCGGCATTAGAAAGAAAACCGATTTTATACGAAGATTTCAGTTTTCTAATAAGCCCTGTAACATTTCGGTCCAGTACCAGTTCTTCATCTATTTCTTCTTGTATTTTCCTCGCAGGCATTCCTGTTTTTTGCTCAAGTCCTTCAAAAAATTCTGCGCGGGAAATTTTACCCAAATCAATATCATCATTTAATCTGTCCATTGTTGCAGGGTCATTATCAAAAAGTTCCTTATGTCTTTCATAAAAATGTCCTGATGCCTGCGGATATAAAACTCCAAAGCAATCAAAAATTATCGCTTTAATCATTCTTTTTCACTTAATTCCTCTTCGCTTGGGCGTTCGAATCGCGTCGACCATTCATCAAGTTCTTCTCTTTTGATATGTAATGTTCCTTTTTGCGATTCCGGACGCGATGAGATACGCTTCCATAACTCATCGAGCGGTAAATCAAGAAAAACTATTTTAACTTTTGCGCCTAGACTTTCCGCCTCTTGTCGATACTTCTTTCGTTCTTCAATTGACCAAAGCCCCCAATCCTGAACTACGTTACAACCAATTGAAAGCGCTCGTTTTGCAACCTCCCATTGAAGAGCTTCGATAGGATCCCTTACGGCTTGCCGAGTAGGTCTGTCTAAATTGTCACCATGAAGAGCTAATAACCATTCATCAGGAGTAAGCCGAAGAGCAGAATATTCCGACTCAATTTCTTTTGCTCGTGCTGTTTTACC
>DATIIG010000070.1:0-1811 GCA_035479835.1 Saccharimonadales bacterium (SeqCode)
TTTTCTTCGCATTGCCGCAGCTTCTTGAAATTGCCGCAATTTGTTCAACAGTTTGAATGCGGGTACTCACAATATCGGTTTGGCTTCTGATTTCTCCTTCAGGCTCAATGTATACGCTGCGCTTTGTCAGCGCAGATACAAGTGGTCCTTGGTATGCATCGTAAATCCGCTGAAAAATCGACTCTTCTTTCAACCTGTTGAGAACAAGTATATGTTCTTGAGGATGAACTAATGTCTCTGCAGCAGCTGCCAACATTACAAAGTTTTTATCAATTACGGTAGGGTTTGTATTGAACTTTAAAAAAAGTTTGTAGTTTGTCGGGAGGCTGAAAAACACCAAAGCCGCAATCACAAACGTTGTAATTATTTTTGAATTCCCGCATATGTTTCCAAGAACGATAGCGGTTGGCAAAAGTAAAAGAACATACATGATCCAAAAAAATTGCACGACGACAAACGGTCCTTGGGTCTGTATGAAAAATGTCGGAATAATAAGTGAAATTCCTAAAAGACTAAGCCAAAAAACAGTAAACGGCGTATAAAAATTTTTCTTAAACAGTTTCGGTATAAATGCCAGAGAGAATAATCGAAGACCCAAAGTCGGAATGAAAAAAAGAAATATCGCGATGCCATACAAATACGCAATCCGTGGATAATTGTGATGATCCGTATAATTTATGTACTTGAGCGCCCACTGGAACTTCGCAAAACCGATGCTGCTTTCCATAAAATGCCGATAAATCAGAAACGGTGCAAACAAAAGTGACCCGGCGCCGTAATTGATGGGAAGATACACCGCTGCCGCGATAACGCCGCTTAATACCAATACTTTTGCATAACTGAAATCCTTTTTTTGTAAAATCCTCAAACCTGCCAAAACAAAAAGTGCTCCGAAAGCAATTACCGCAGTATAAATTTTCAGTTCCGGCAAAACTCCCAAAAGTATTGATACCGGAATAATTTGTTTTTTATTTTTAACGCAGAACAAAAGAAGAATTATGCAGAAAAGAAAGATAAGTGAAACGATGACATTGGGATCGATAATGTTACTCAGCGATTGGATAATTCCGGCATCATACACCTCAATACTGCTAAATGAGATCGGCAATAAAAAGATTAAATTCTGCGCAAAAAATCCTAAAAAAAGGAAAATACACGAAGTAATTTTATTTAAACGCAAAAATCTGCAAAGCGCCAAAATAGCTCCCCCGTAGAGAAGCGATAAAAAAAGCGGGAAGAAGCGGAAAAATAAATCTAGGCTTGATAAATGATAAAATTTAGAAAAAGATGCGAGCAGAAAATCGTAAAAGAAGTGATACCCGCGGAGCGGTACTCCCGCCAGCCCGCCATGCTCGGGCGGGAACTGATGTATGAGACTTCCGATAAGGCTTAAGTGAAATACCGAATCAATATTATGAACATCGTAAAATACTAATCCTGCGTCTTTGTCTTGCCCTGAAAAAAACGTTAAAGATGTCATGCAAAGCGCGCCGATAAGAAGAACAAGTAGCTCCCAGCTCAAAAAGTTTTTGAATTTTATTTTTCTTAACTCCTGAAACGATTTGGGAATTTCAAATATTGCAATTCCCAGAAGAACCAGATTGTAAACAACATCTGCTTTAATCCATGCAAGAAGATATGTAAAAAGTAGAAAAGCGGCAATTCCCAGAGCAAATGAAACTACGGTGCGTATTGAGATATTTTCAAACTCCATCCCCGTAATTCGGAGCAGAAATCGTCCCGGCAAATAAAACGCCGCGATCGTTAAAAGCAAAAAAATACTCCAGGAAAAATAAATGTTCATGAAATAA
>DATIIG010000071.1:0-11632 GCA_035479835.1 Saccharimonadales bacterium (SeqCode)
ACGGTGAAGTTTCTTCTCTCGCACTTGGCACAGTACTCAAAGCAACAGAAGTTTTTAAACCCGGCGACGTAGTAAAAGTTACCGGCGTTTCAAAAGGAAAAGGATTTGCCGGAGGAGTGCAGCGTTATCATTTTAAAGGCGGTCCCAGAACTCACGGACAATCAGACCGAGAACGCGCGCCCGGATCAATCGGACAGACCACAACGCCTGGTCGAGTTTACAAAGGTAAAAGAATGGCAGGGCGAATGGGACATAACACAAAAACAGTTTCAAATTTGCAGATTGTTTCGGTAACCGATGAGAATTTAATGATTAAAGGACTTGTTCCGGGAGCGATTAACTCATATGTAAAAATAGAAAAAACCACGGAAGCAAAAAAATTTGTTCCATTGTTTGAAGATAAAAAAGAAGAGCAAGCTGCAGTTGAAGAGCCAAAAGAAGAAAACGTTCAAACAGAACAAGTGCAAGAGGTCGCAGCAGAAGCTTCAGAAAAAGTAGAAGCAGTTTCGGAAGAAAAACCTGAAGGAAAGGAGTCCGCCGACGCTAAAGCTATGGCGGATAAAGAAGAAGATGCCGGTAAGTAAAGTAAAAGCGAAAACTGAAAAACTAAAAACAAAAGATGTGAAAGTAGTTGCAAAGCCTGCAAAATCGGGTTTAACGGTTGATGTGTTTGACACAAAGGGCAAGATGGCGGGAAAAGTCAGCTTGACACCTGAAATCTTCGGCGCAAAAATCAATACAGCGCTTATGTCTCAAGCGGTTCGGGTGTATTTGGCAAATCAAAGAGCCGGAAGCGCGCATACAAAATCGCGCGGAGAAGTAAACTTAACAAAAGCAAAAGCATGGCGGCAAAAAGGAACAGGAAGAGCGCGCCACGGCGCTAAATCAGCTCCGATCTGGGTCGGAGGCGGCATTGCTCACGGACCTAAACCCCATGATTTTTCTCTCAAACTCTCAAAAAAAATGAAACGCCTCGCACTTTTTAGCGCATTAACAAGCAAAAAAACAGATGGAGAAATTAAAATTGTTGCAGGATTTGCAACCTTGCAACCTAAAACAAAAATCATGGCAAAAACTCTGAGCAGTTTGGATAGCGCAAAAAAGAGAAAAGTTCTGCTTGTTTTGCCCGCAAAAAATGATACGATCGAGCGCGGCGCGCGAAATATTGAAGGCGTTACGATTAAAAACGCAAATCTTTTAACAACCTATGACGTGTTAAACACGAAAATGCTTCTTCTGATGAAAGAGTCACTAGAAACACTGGAAAAAACATTTTTGAAAAAATAATATGAAACTTATTTTACGGCCGATCATTACGGAAAAATCAACACGAGAGGCAAAGCTCGGAAGATTTACGTTTGCGGTAAAGCAATTTGCTCGAAAAAACGCGATTAAAAAGGAAATTGAAGACGTATTCAGCGTAAACGTTTTGAAAATATTCACAAGCGTTGTAAAAGGAAAAACGCATCGAGTCGGCGTACGAAGAGCGGAAGCAAACAAATCAATATGGAAAAAAGCAACGGTTCAGCTTGCAAAAGAACAAAAAATTGATCTGTTCGACGTCGGACAGCAATGAATTGAGAATTAAAAGTTATGAGGAAATTAAAAATTATCAAAAAGAAAAATTCGGGACGGGACGCATCGGGAAAAGTTGTAGTGCGGCATCAGGGCGGACAGCACAAAAGGTTTTTGCGCATGATTGATTTTCGGCGCGATAAAAAAGGAATCAAAGGAAAAGTTGTCGGTATTGAGTACGATCCTAATCGTACCGCCGATATTGCGCTGGTGCATTACCCAGACGGTGAGAAACGATATATCTTGCGCCCTGAAGGTTTGATACTGGGTACTGTAGTTGAGTCCGGAGTTGCAGCTGAAATACAACCTGGTAACGCACTGCCGCTTGTTAACTTGCCGATCGGCACCGTGGTTCACAATATCGAGCTGACACCGGGCAAGGGAGGACAAATGGCAAGAAGTGCGGGAACAGGCGCGATCATTCAGGCAAGAGAGGGAAATTTTGTCCATTTGAAGTTGCCCTCAGGAGAAATCAGAAAAGTTTTAGGCCTTGGTCTTGCAACGGTCGGACAATTGGGAAATGTTGAGTGGAAAAATGAAATTATCGGAAAAGCAGGACGGGCACGACACATGGGAATTCGCCCCACAGTCAGGGGAGTCGCGCAAAATCCCAGGTCTCATCCGCACGGCGGAGGAGAAGGAAGATCGGGTATCGGTTTGAAATATCCCAAAACCTATACCGGACGAAGAGCTGTGGGAAAAACCAGAAAGCCGAAAAAGCATTCAAACAAATATATTTTACAACGAAGAAAGGGGAAGCGCTAAATGGCACGAAGCAGTAAAAAAGGTCCGTATATTGATCCGAGGGTAATGAGAAAAATCGTTGAGCAGAAAGCATCAGGCGACAAATCTGCTATTAAAACGTGGTCGCGGGCGTGTCAAATTCCGCCCGATTTTGTGGGACACACATTTGCAATTCATAACGGCAGAATATTTATTAATGTGTTTATTCAGGAAGAAATGGTAGGGCACCGTCTGGGTGAATTTGCGCCGACACGAACTTTTAGAAGTCACGGAAGAGTTGTTGCCCGCGAAATTTCAAAAACATAATATGGATTTTATTGCAAAAAGTAAATCGGTTAAAATAGCGCCACGCAAAATCCGCATCGTTGCAGACGCGGTCCGCAAAATGCCGCTTGATCAGGCAATTACGGCGCTGTCTCTTATGGAAAAGCGCGGTGCCGGCCCGATTACGAAAACGTTAAAAAGCGCAATCGCAAACGCAAAAAATTTGAAAAATGTTGACGAGGCGGCACTTAAAATTAAGCAAATACTGGTAACGGAGGGCACGCCGATGAAGCGATTCCATCCCTCAACCCGCGGACGCGTGCATCCGTACAAAAGAAAAAGTACACATATAACTATTACACTTATGGAGGTATCAAATGGGACAAAAAATTAATCCGCATCTTCTGCGACTGGGTCCGGTATATAACTGGAGCAGCCGTTGGTTTGATGACAAGAAATACAAAGAAACACTTTTGGAGGATTATAAACTGCGAAAAGCGCTGATGGAGCGCTTAAGAGGCGCGGGTGTGGCAACAGTGGAAATTGAGCGATCGATTAACAGTATAAAACTTTCCGTCTACGTTTCCCGCCCCGGCATGGTGATCGGACGCGCGGGAACCGGTATTGAAGAGCTGAAAAAATATGTAAATTCACTTTTTGTAAAAATGAGAAAAGGAAAAGCGGTGCCGAAACTTGATATAAAAGTTGAACCGATAAAACAGCCCAATCTTGACGCGTTTCTGGTAGCGCGAAATATTGCGGATCAGCTCACAAAACGCCTTCCGTTTAAAAGGATACTGGGCCAAAACGCCGACCGGGCTATGGAAGCCGGAGCAAAGGGCGTTCGTATCGTTATAGCGGGCAGAATCGGCGGTTCGGAAATCGGAAGACGGGAAAAAATTCAGCGCGGAACGGTACCCTTATCAACAATTCGAGAACACATTGAATTTGCAAGCGTGCCCTCACTTACAAAAAAAGGGTATATCGGCGTAAAAGTATGGATTAACAAAGGAGACGAGTAATATGTTGGTACCAAGAAGAGCAAAATTCAGAAAACAGCAAAGAGGCAGCATGAAGGGAAACGCGCATAGCGGAACCAACGTTTCTTTCGGCGAGTTCGGTCTGCAATCGGAGCAAATGGCATGGGTTACCAGTCGTCAAATTGAAGCAGCCAGACGCGCAATTACGCATTACACACAGCGAGGCGGCAGGGTCTGGATCAGGATTTTTCCGGATAAACCGATCAGCAAAAAACCGGCAGAAACGCGTATGGGAAGCGGCAAAGGCGACGTATATGAATATGTGGCGCGCGTTCTTCCCGGGAGAATACTTTTTGAAATGGGTGGCGTCAGTCGGGAAATCGCGCAGTCTGCTTTGCGGCTTGCATCTCATAAATTGCCGGTCAAAACACGATTTATAGAACGATAGTTTGAAGCTTATGAAAACAAAAGATAAAAAAGATTTACACGCAAAAACCATGGGGGAGCTTGCAAGCTTGGTAAAAGAGCTTCGCAGTGAAATGGTAACAATCCGGCTTGACAAATTGCGCAATAAGTTGAAAAATACGAGTTCGACTTTTCGAAAGAGAAAAGATCTTGCACGAGCACTAACGGTTATGCGCGAAAAAGAATTATTGGAGGAAAAAAAGTAATATGAAAACATTTGAAGGCATTGTGGTTTCAGCAAAAATGCAAAAAACGGCAGTCGTTGAAGTGACACGCAAAACGCCGCATCCCATGTACAAAAAACTTTTGAAAAAAAGTAAAAAACACAAAGCGGATACAGGCACTTTCACAGTTACAGTGGGAAACCGGGTAAAGATTACGGAGACAAAACCGACTGCGTCAACAAAACATTTTAAAATTACGGAGGTACTGAAATGATTCAACACAGAAGCATGGTAAAAGCAGCGGATAATTCGGGCGCCAAAATTCTGATGGTTGTACATATATTCGGCGGATCAAAACGGCGATTCGGGTATATCGGTGACACGCTCAATTGCGTCGTGAAACAGGCAAATCCGACCGGAACCGTGAAAGAAAGCGAAATGGTCAAAGCGGTTTTGGTCAGATCCCGCAAAGAACTTAGACGTCCAGACGGATCCTATGTCCGATTTTCCGATAACGCGGCGGTGGTTATTGATAATATCAAAGACAAAAATCCGGTCGGCACGCGCATTTTCGGCCCGATTGCAAGAGAAGTCAGAGAACGAGGATTTGCAAAAATAGCCAGCATGGCAGTTGAAGTAGTTTAAATAATATGAAATTAAAAAAAGGTGATGAAGTAAAAATTGTACGGGGAAAAGATAAGGGAAAAACCGGCAAAATTGAGCAGATTTTTCCAAGCAGAAGTAAAGTTCTCGTGCACGGCGTCAATCAATATAAGCGCCACATGAAAGCAAGATCGCAAAATCAGCAGTCGGAAATTGTGACCTTAACAAAGCCTTTGCCGGTGGGGAATGTAATGATGATATGTCCGAAATGTCACTTGCCGACCCGAATCGGGTTTTTAGTAACAACGAAAGGAAAAAAAGCGAGAATGTGCAAAAAGTGCAAAGCGCAGTTTTAAAATTATGGCAGATTTACAAAAAACATTTACAGATGAAATAGCACCGAAACTGGAAAAAGAACTCGGTATCAAAAACCGTATGGCAATACCGCGACTTTCCAAAATTGTTTTAAACGTCGGCGTAAAAGACGCTATTTCGGACAAAAAAAATATTGAGTTGGCACAGAGTATGCTTTCGCAAATTGCCGGTCAAAAACCGAAAATTACCAAAGCAAAAAAATCAATCGCGACGTTTAAGTTGCGGGAAGGTGATAAAATCGGTATTGCGGTAACGCTTCGGGGAAAGCGCATGTATGACTTTTTCCAGAAGCTTGTAACGATTGTATTTCCGCGCGTCCGTGATTTCCACGGAATTAAACGAACCAGTTTTGACGGAGCGGGAAATTATACACTCGGATTTGCCGAAGGAACAGTTTTTGCAGAGATTGATCCGGGAAAAGTCGAACGGGTACAGGGACTTGAAATAAGTATTGTGACAACGGCAAAAAATGACAAAGAAGGTCTGGCGCTTTTGGAGGCGCTGGGAATGCCGTTTGAAAAAGTTACAAGTTAAAAATTATGGCAAAAACATCAGACGTTGTAAAATTTAATAAAAAACAAAAATTCAGCAGCAGAGAAAAAAACCGCTGCAGTATTTGCGGCCGGTCGCGCGCATATATGCGAAAGTTCGGTTTGTGCAGACTTTGTTTTCGGGAATTGGCATCAAAAGGAGAATTACCGGGTGTTGTAAAAGCGACTTGGTAAAAATATTATGAATCATCTTATATCAGACTTAATTATCAGGGTAAAAAATGCGGCAAAAGCCAGACGGATTGAGGTGGAACTTCCGTATTCAAATATCAACAAAGCCGTTTTGCAAACACTTACAAAACAGGGGTTTTTGCAAGGCGTGAAAGAGACAAGCGTTGAGGGGAGAAAAATGCTTGTTGCGACAATACGTTATGAAGGAAGGCAGCCGGTTGTAACCGACGTTTCAATTATTTCAAAACCTTCCCTTCGCGTGTACAGCACATCAAAAAATATCTTACAAACACAAAGAAAAGGACGCCGGACCTTAATACTCTCAACAAGTAAAGGGGTCATGACGGGAAAAGAAGCAATGGAGAAAGGAGTAGGCGGCGAAGTACTGTTTGCCATTTGGTAACCTTTGGGCTAAGCTCAAGATAATAATATGTCAAAAATTGCAAAAAAACCGATTACTATTTTAGAAGGGGTAACCATACAATTGCAAGGAGACGTTGTGAATGTAAACGGCCCGAAAGGAACATTGACGTTTGCAGTTCCGCAGGATATCGGCGTTGAAATTTCAACTGATAAAGTGCAGATTGTGCAGAAAAATGAAAGTAACCCGCAGTCAAAAGCGCTTGCCGGACTTACGCGCGCAACCATTGCAAATATGGTTAAAGGCGTCTCATCGGGCTTTGAGAAAAAACTTGAGTTAACGGGAGTGGGATACCGGGCGCAGGTAACGGGAGCGGATTTGGTTTTAAATGTAGGCTTTTCGCATCCGGTAAAAATTACGGCAGTAGCCGGAGTAACATTTGCGTATGCTGATAACGCAATAATTGTTTCCGGAGCGGATAAAGCGCTTGTCGGGAACATCGCGGCAAAAGTAAGAGCAGTCAGGCCGCCGGAACCCTACAAAGGAAAAGGGATAAAATATATGGGAGAGCACATCAGAAGAAAAGCAGGTAAAGCGGCAAAAGCAGTCGGAGGGAAATAAGATATGAAAAAGAATATTCAAAAAATAAAACGACAGATCAGAGTCCGCAATAAATTGCAGGGAACAAATATTCGGCCGAGAATGACAGTTTTCCGGTCAAATAAATTTTTATACGTGCAGTTTGTTGATGATGTAAAAGGCAAAACGATTTTGGGCGTATCGGAGAAAAGCGTTGACACAAAAGCGGTAAAAACAAAAATCGAAAAAGCAAAAGCCTTGGGCGTTTTTGCCGCAGCAAAAGCTAAAGAGAAAAAGATAACAACAGGTGTTTTTGACCGCGGCAGCTATAGCTACCACGGAAGAGTAAAAGCATTGGCAGAAGGACTGCGGGAAGGAGGCATGAAATTCTAATGGCAGACAACAGATATCAGGACAGACCAAACGACGGATTTGTCGAGGATATTATCCAGGTTAACAGAGTTTCAAAAAAGACCAAAGGCGGAAATAAAGTCGGCTTTTCGGTATTAACTGTAGTGGGAGACAAAAAAGGAAAAGTGGGAGTAGGTCTTGGCAAAGCCCCGGACGTGGCAGCGGCAATTAAAAAAGGAGTTTCATTTGCGAAAAAACACGTGATAGAAGTTCCGATTGTCAACACTACGATCCCGTTTGAAATTTACATAAAACAGGGTGCGGCAAAAGTACTTCTTAAACCCGCTCCCCGCGGCAGCGGTGTTATCGCAGGCGGAGCAGTCAGAAGTGTTGTGGCGGCAGCAGGAATTGAGAATATTTCATCAAAAATCTTAGGAACTAAAAACCAAGCAAGCAATGTCTATGCTACGCTTTCGGCCTTGAGTCAATTGGCCGATCGGTATAAGAGACAGCAGTATACAAAAGGAAAATAATATGAAACTAAGTGAACTTTCCAAAACGACAACAAAAACAAAGCGGCGTCTGGGACAAGGACACGGATCGGGCCGTGTAAAAACATCAGGACGCGGAACAAAGGGACAAAAAGCGCGAAATAAAGTTCCTTCATATTTTGAAGGCGGCGCGCTTCCTCTTATCAAGCGCATGCCGTTTCGCAGAGGTAAAGGAAAAAATAAAACGTTTGCAAAAAAACCGATTGCGATCAATGTGAAAGTATTAAATCTTTTTGACAAAGGCGCTATCGTGACCGTTGAAAGTTTGATAAAACAAAAAATCGTTGACGGGGCGGATGCAAAACTATATGGTATTAAAATTCTGGGAGACGGAGATTTGGGAAAAGCGCTTACGGTTAAGGTGTTGACATCCAAAGGCGCAAAGTCCAAAATTGAAAAGGCCGGGGGTCGAGTCGAACTCGATGAAAAAAAGTAAAAGTTTAATCGAATGAACAATATCCTTAGCATTTTCCGAAACAGTTTTCGCGCTCCCGATGTACGGAAAAAAATTATCTTCACCGCAGTCATTTTTATAGTTTTTCGTATTTTTGCTCATATTCCCGTCTCCGGAGTAAACCTTGCTCAACTTCGCTCGCTTTTTGCACAAAACCAGTTCTTGGGTCTTTTTGATATTTTCTCAGGCGGCACTCTTGCCAATTTTTCCGTTATGGCACTGGGGCTTAATCCATATATTAACGCATCAATTATTTTGCAGCTTCTGACGCTTGTTTTTCCCAAACTCGAAGCACTTTCAAAAGAAGGTGAGCAGGGAAGACAAAAAATTAATCAATACACGCGAATGCTCACAGTGCCACTGGCTGTGGTTCAGGCAATTGGAATGTTTGCGCTTTTAAAGAGTCAGCACATTATCGTGAGCCTTTCTCCGATTTATCTTATTTCATTTATTCTTACCATGACCGCGGGAACCATGCTTCTTGTTTGGCTGGGAGAACTTATCAGCGAAAAAGGAATCGGCAACGGAATTTCGCTGGTTATTTTTGCCGGCATCGTCGGACGTTTGCCTGTGGTATTTAGTCAAACCGTTACGACAACCTCGGCGCAAAACTTTACCAATATTCTTTTGTTTTTGGGTCTGGGGCTTGCGGTTATTGCATCAATTGTTGTTATCAACGAAGCAACACGGCAAATTACCGTGTACTATGCAAAGCGGGTTCGCGGAAATAAAATGTACGGGGGGCAGTCAACGCATCTGCCGCTGCGGCTCAATCAGGCGGGCGTTATTCCGATTATTTTTGCCGTTTCGCTGGTACTTTTGCCAAATCTTATCGGCAATTATCTCATGGCGTCAAAAAATCCGTTTTTGCATAATCTGGCGACAACGATTACCGTCTGGTTTAATCCAAACGGCGCGTTTTATAACATCCTGTACTTTGTGCTGGTTGTAGGCTTTACCTACTTTTATACCGCGGTTGTTTTTAATCCCAAAAAAATCGCAGAGGAAATACAAAAATACGGCGGATTTATTCCGGGAGTTCGACCGGGCAAACCGACAGCCGATTACCTCAACTATATTTTAACGCGCATTACGCTTGCGGGCGCGCTGTTTCTTGGTTTAATTGCCATTTTGCCTACAGTCGCGCGCGCATTTACCAATGTTCAGACGCTTCTTCTGGGCGGTACGGGAATTCTGATTGTGGTTTCGGTCGTTTTGGAAACAATCAAAGCAATCGAAGCGCAACTTGTCATGCGAAATTACGAGGGATTTGAAAAATGAAAATAATTCTAATCGGCATTCAGGGAGCGGGAAAATCAACACAAGGAAAATTGTTATCGGAAAAACTCAGTGTTCCGTATCTTTCAACAGGACACATTTTCCGCGATCTTGCCAAAGAACACACGCCGCTTGGCAGACAAATTAAAGTTACCATGAACGCGGGGTTTCTTATTTCTGATGCGCAAACGCTTAAAATTGTCAGCGAATATCTTTGCCGCGCGGAGTATAAAAAAGGATATATCCTTGACGGATTTCCGCGCACACTTACGCAGGCAAAAGCGTTTAAAAACGGCGTTGATAAAGTCGTGTATTTGAAAATCTCCGACAAAGAGGCTTTATGGAGAATTTCCGGCCGGGACGAGAGTGAAGGGCGCGAAGACGAAACCCTTATGGCAATTCGAAAACGAATTGAATCTTTCCATAAATTCACCGAACCGGTGCTTGAGCATTACCGAGAAAAAGGAATACTTCTGGAAGTTGACGGGGAGCAAAAAATTGAGCACATTCACGGGGAAATTCTGCGCGGTTTGGGGAAGCAATGAAAACACTTATCGCAATTGTGGGCATGCCCGGAAGCGGCAAAAGTATCGCCACAGCATATCTTCATAAAAAAGGAATTCCGTTTGTCCGTTTCGGCGACTTGACCGATGAAACGCTCAAAGAGCGGAGTTTGCCAATAACCCCGGAAAACGAGCAAATGGTCAGAGAAAAACTTCGCCAAGATTTTGGCATGGACGTCTACGCAGTAAAAGCAAAACCGAAGATTGATGAAATTTTAAAAACCTCTGATACCATTTCTCTTGACGGACTCTATTCATGGGAAGAGTATCTTTTTTTAAAAAATGAATTTCCAAACCTTGTTGTTATCGCTATTTATGCCCGCCCGCAAGTTCGATACCAGCGTTTAAGTGAGCGAAGCGTTCGCCCGATTTCAAAAGAGGAAGCACGAGCGCGCGACATTGCCGAAATTGAAAATCTAAATAAAGGCGGCCCGATTGCAATTGCCGATTTTCTCATTGACAACAGCAGCGATACAAGAGAGGAGTTACATAAAAAAATCGATGATATCCTGACTCATATAAACCATGATTGATTATAAAACCACAGAAGAAATAACCATTATGAAAACGGGAGGCAAGATCCTTTCAGATGTTTTGTTTGCCGTTTTAAAACACGCAAAAGAAGGAATAACCGAGCTTGAACTGGACGGCTTAGCGGAAAAACTTATCATTGAGGCAGGCGGGGAGCCCGGCTTTAAAAAGGTAAAAGGATACAAGCATACGATCTGCGTTTCGACAAATGAAGTTGTCGTGCATGGTATCCCAAGCTCGTACAAGTTAAAAGCGGGAGATGTTGTGGGAATAGACTGCGGAGTATTCTATAAAGGGTTTCATACGGACATGTCGGAGACAATCAAAATTCAAAATTCAAAATTCAAAATTCAGAACGAAAAAAACGAAGTTGATGTATTTCTCAAAACCGGAAAAAAAGCTTTGGAAGAGGCGATACAGGTTGCAAAGCCGGGAAACCGGATCGGTCACATTTCCCAAACCATCCAGCGTATTGTTGAAGGCGGCGGATATAGCGTGGTTCGAAGTCTTATCGGGCATGGTGTCGGAAGGCATTTGCATGAGGAGCCTGAAATTCCGGGATATTTGGACCAGCCGATGAGCAAAACGCCGCTTCTCAAAACCGGCATGACTATTGCTATTGAGGTAATTTACAATATGGGAAAGCCGGACGTGGTATACGCGGGAAGTGACGGTTGGACGATTAGTACGCGTGACGGGAGCATTTCAGGTGTCTTTGAGCGCACCATTGCCATAACGGGTAATGGAATGCAGATTCTGACAGCATGACTTGTTCTTTTGAGGCCGATTTGGTATAATAATCAAAAGGCTGGATATAGCGTATATCCGCGCCTTTGTTTTATTGGCTTTATGGCTCACCAAGGCTCAACCGAAGTAGACGGAATTGTTAAAGAATCACTGCCTAATACGCTTTTTAGAGTGGAGCTTGAAAACGGAACAGTCGTTTTGTGTCATTTGTCCGGAAAAATGCGGATGCATTTTATCAAAATTTTACCCGGAGACAGAGTTCGGATTGAGATGACGCCATATGATAAAACAAAAGGAAGAATTGTTTACCGATCAAAATAACTAT
>DATIIG010000072.1:0-29665 GCA_035479835.1 Saccharimonadales bacterium (SeqCode)
TATTTATCTGCTCTGGAACTGGGAGAAACACTCCAGGCGCCTTTGGCTAAAAAAGCAAAAATAAAAAGGACAACTCTTCGAGAGTTACTACCGGATCTTTTTAAAAGAGGAATTCTTCAACAAAAAGTAAACGGGAAAAGAAAATACTTAATAGCTCGTGATCCTCGAGAACTCATTGCGGAGCTGGAGGAAAAAACAAAGAGAGCAAAAGAAGTACTGCCGCAGTTTTTGGCACTTCAAAAAGTTATTACTAATAAACCTGAAGTACGATTTTTCGAAGGCATAGAGGGTCTTAAGCAAATTTACCAACTAACTCTTGATGTTGGGCTGACAATGTATTGTTTTGTTAATGCAGAGCAGATGTACCCGGAATTTCGTACATGGGTTGCGCAGTATTATATTCCGGAAAAGCTTCGAAGAAAAATATGGATTTACAACATAATGACATCAGGAGAAGAAACAAAGTCCCTCATGCCGGAACACGGATTTCGCGAGAATAAGTACATTTCTAAGGAGCAATATCCATTTGATATGGAAATTGTAGTCTTTGGGGACTATGTAACGTTCCATCACTTCCGACAGTCCGATGAACCTTCTGCAATCCTCATTAAAAGTAAAGCTGCTGCCGAAACTATGCTCTCAATCCATCAATTAATCTGGAATAATATCAAATAACTTCTTGTGCGTCTGCTTGGGATCGGACCAAGGACATCTACTTTATAAGAGTAGCGCTCTACCACTGAGCTACAGACGCATATAAACGACCTCAATTGTACCAAAAAAGGGTATCTTTTGCACCGTAAAACCCGGAAATTGCCTTTATTGACATGGCAATCTTTTCACTTAATAGCACACTCCCGAAATATAATTTGCAAGTACCGTGTCCGAAGCTTTTATACGTTAACCCTTCCCTGTTTGATTTTTTAATATATGGTTTTCTAAACTGCTCCTTAGAGATAGCCAGTTTTTTTGACCAGAAATTGATTGCATCTTCAGAATCCATATCTTTATACAAATGGAGTTGTATTTTTATCTTCTCTTTTGGGATCTTTAAACTCTTGGTCATCCAAAGCAATGCAAAAACAACCACTCTTGGATCGGTATTGCTTATCGATACCACGCCATGTGTCTTCTCCCCTTCTCCCCAATAAAGGAATACTCCAGCAAGAAAAAGTTCTCTAGCTGTTAAAGGAAGCAGTGCGTTTTCCTGTTGAGAAAAAATCTTCTGCAATCTTTCTAAACGTTGTTTTTGGCGAGTTTCCCTATATTTTTCTCTTCCCAAGTCTAAATTCATTTCCCGATTTTTTGATAAAATTTCCTGCTGCGTATCGGTTAATGGAAGTTTCCTCAACCATCCGGATAGGGTGCTTTTTTGGATACCTAGCTCTCGTTTTATTTGACCGTAGGTTTTACCTTGTAGTCTTAATTGAATCGCTTGTTCACGGAGAATTCGTTTTGCCATTTCGTACTTATAATGGCATTTCTGTAACAGGTTGTCAATGGTACAATTACAGTTTGGCGCGCTCGGAGATTTCCGCTTCAACTACATGCATGTCGCGGCCATATTTGAGTCGGGACAATTCTTTAATAAGCTCGGCAACGCGCGGATTTATCAGCTTTTTCTCCTCGGTCAAATCGCGCGTCAAATCCATAGAAAAAGGTGAAACGGGCTCTCCGCCGACAATCGTTTTTATGTAAGTATTGAAGCGCTCGACGTTAATTAAATCCGCCTCGGTAAAAGTCGGCTGAAACTCATGCTGAAGATAGTTCGCGTCAGTCACGCCGACCCGAAATGAAATAACCGAACCGACATTACCGAAAATCGCGTTTTTGACTTCCTCTTCCATTTGTCCGATAAACTGATTGGCCACAATAAGATTTAACTTATACTTTCTTGCTTCGGACAAAATCTGGGCAAAATCAGGCGTTGCAAAGTTTTGAAACTCGTCAACGTAAAGGAAAAAATCTTCGCGCTGTTCTTTTGGAATATCCTGCCTACTCATAGCGGCAACCAGAATTTTGGGGACCAGAATTAATCCCAAAAAGCTTGAGTTCTCCTCCCCTATTCTTCCTTTTGAAAGATTAATCAGAAGAATTTTCTTCTCGTCCATGACTTTTCGGAAATTAAACGCGCTGTCTGATTGCCCGATGATGTTTCTGATCATTTTGTTGGTGACAAAGCGGCCGAATTTGGAAACTATGTAGTCTAAGACCTCGGACTTGTGAAAATCGCTTGTCTGGGCAATCTGATCGGTCCAGTAGCGCCTGATAATCGGATCCTGCACTTTTGGCAAAAGTTCCTGAACAAACGCCGCGTCGGTTAAGGCTCGAACAACTTCAATAAATGTCGCGCCCGGATCATACATGACGGTAAGCATTGCGTTTCTGATCGCGTGTTCAAAGCGCGGACCGATAATACCGGTTTTGTTGGGATCAAAGAGCTTATACATAAGCCCGATGATTGAAGTAACGACCAAATGTTTTTGCTCTTCCGTTGATGCCTCAAGCATATTAAAACCCATGGGACGAGAGGTATCTGAGGGATCAAACAAAATTACATCTTCTGCCCGCTGCGGAGGAATCATCGGCAAAATATCCTCAACCAAATCTCCGTGCGGATCAATAACCGCAACTCCCTGACCGTTTCGAATATCCTGCATAATCATGTCTTTGAGAAACTCGGATTTGCCCGTTCCTGTTTTTCCGATGATATACATGTGACGCCGCCTGTCGTCCAAATCCATGTACACCGGCTTTGACATTCCCCGATACGTACTTCTTCCCAAAAACAACCCCGATGAGGGAATAGTCGCGGGAGCAGGCGCGCGCTTGGCGGTGAGCCAGTAAATATTTGGCGTTGTAATGCTTTTGTTGGGAAAATGAAACACCGTCGCCAGCTCCTCGCTTGATAACACACCGGTTTGTCCGCGAAGCGGCCAGTAGCGATAAATAAAATCGGTGAGAAAAAGGCCTTTTAAACGGTTTTTGTTTTTACCGAAGGAGTTGGCGCCGTCAAACTGCGAAAAAGCGCTGGTGATGTTGTTTAAATGCGCCTGAGCCGCTTCACTGCTGCTTGATGAAACAACAATGCGAACAATTGTGTCAAATCCGGGTTTGTTTATTTTGTTTTCGATGCTTTCAAGTTCTTTTGCGTCAGCGGAGTATTTGGCGGTTTCGGGATTTGCTTCCGATTTTTTGGTTTTGGAGAGAAACGATCTTCCCAGTTTTTTCCATTTCCCGTCAGACGGCGAAACCAAAACCTGAATGGCAGCCCCCTCCCCCTCAGACATTTTTGCCAGAACAGAGGTGATGGATGAGAGCGGATCAACGGGCAAATCTTTGAATACTTTAATGGGTAAATAATTATCTTTTTTGGGACGAATACTGGCAAAGGCGACTTTTCCGGTACTTGAGAAAATATTATATTCATTCCCCACCAGCTCTTCCGCTCTCTGGTGGCCGTTTTTCGGGTCAACGACAATAATTTCCGCGTCAGGATACGCTCCGTTTATTTGCTTTTCAACGAGATCTCGCAACTTATTGGGAACATTGACGTAAAATCTGATATCACCGGGAAGCCCCACGATTTCAAATGACATGTGCGGCTGAGGCTTGAGAAATGATAATCTTCCGCCTTTTCGAATTGAGGCAAGGGCGCTAAACATCTGCTCTGCCGCGTCAATTTTTATTTCATTATCGCGCGGAACGGCAATTTGCAAAAGCGTTGACTCAAGCGATTCTTTTTCGCGGTGACGATATTTATACCAAAGAAAAAATGCGTATCCCGCAAGCGCAAAAAGAGCAAGTATAAAAATAAAAATGATAATACCTACAAAAAAGGCGATAAAAAATTGTGTGAGCGAATCAAGTGAGAAATTTGACAACGGCATATTAGGCTTTTTCCGACATTTTCAGCTGACGCAAAATAAGTGATGCCAGCCAGACGATTGATTCTTTGACATTTTTTGTTTTTTTGATTGTTGCCTGCGCTTGAGCTTGTGTCATAGGTAATTGGACCATGCCTGTTGGGCTTGTTGCAACCGGCGTTGCATCGGCAGAAACTTTAATGCCGATTTTTGCATGTTCATCGGTTAATTGAGGTTTATCGGAAACTGTCTCAACACCGGCCTCTTGTACTTCGGGATGCAGCTGCGGCTCAACTTCCGATGGCGTAATAAGGTCGGATGTATCAACGCTTACGCCGCCAACGCTTTCTTTGTTGGGCGTGCTGATTGGCGTTACTGTCTGTTGCGTCTGATCATCCCCGTCCGAACCTGAATTTTGAATTTTGAATTTTGAATTTTGAATTGCGGTGTCGTCCATACATTCATGATAGCACGAAAAAGCACATCATGTCACTTTGATCCTGAGGTTTTTTCTTCTTGTTCTTTGTACGGGCAATTTTTGCAACCGTTGTGGCAACAAAATCCTCGCTTTTTTAAATATTCCGCGGTGAAAACAAAAAAACCGTTTTCGTCAATATAAAAATCTTTCCCCTCCTGAAGTTTTTGTACGCGGTCCATTTTACTCCACTTTTGCCTGCTCGCTGTGTTGAGAAGTGCTCGCGGATGAATCTGGTTTCTTGCATGTACAGCTTCCTTTTGTCTGTCTGCAATTTTTGCATGAATCACTTCCCGTATATTTTTCTCCGTTTGGAAACTGTATGGTTACTCCGCTAGAAAGCAGCGAAACATCTTGTGTCCATACGTGAGACTCTTCATGTTGAGCATTGAAAGAAACGTTGCAACACGATACGGTTTCACTAAAATCAAATTCAATAAAATAACGGCTCTTTTCGTCTGTTCCTTTAAAATATTTTTCCATTGCCTCAAGCATTTGTTTTGTATCATCATCTATTGCAAGTTCTGCGATACTTTGAGGCTGATTGTCTAAATTTGTTCCCATGAGTTTGTCGTCGACTTTTTCAGTTCCCCAAACAAATGAGTATTTACCATTATCTTGATATGCCCGCTGTGTATCTTGCTCTCCATTAAATATGGACAAAAACCTCCTGCCTGTGCCGATTTGAGGGTTGAGAATATCTTCCCTACGTATATCTTGGATTTCGCCTTGGGCACGGGCAAGATGCGGGAAATATCTTGCGTAAGGTTCTCGCGGCGCATCTACCAATCGTGAAAGCATTGCATCCGGAGCCTGATCACCTTTTACAAACCCTACCAATTTATGCGGTCCGAACCAGTGAAACTCAACTTCATCTCCCCCAATTGCATAAACAATATCTCCTGCTGCATCTTCAATTGGCGTTTGACGATCCCACGTTAATCCCGTTGAAATATTTGCTACCATATTGGAATCGCCGCCTTTTAAACCGGCAATTTGTACAAACGCAAAACTATTTCGTATTGCCTCTTCTACCCCTACCTCTCTATTAGGATCAAGAAGCAGCTCGCCTGCCGGTTTCCCTTTTTCCCAAATCCGGTGAGCTTCTTCTCCTGCGTTAGGTGCTTCACGCATTATCATTTGCATAGGTTTACCAACTCCGTAAGATCTTTTTGGCGTTTCCCATGCATTCTGCGCAATTTCAGCAGCCGCATCGTGAATATCAAACATTTTTGCTTCTGTTACTGGCATATTTTTATTTTTTCATTACCTTCCAGATTGTTTCTTTACGATTTTCTTGATTATTTATATATCGTGCCGCAGTAAAAAGCAAGTCCGAAAGGCGATTAAAATACATTAAAATTTCTGCGTTTACCTTTTCTTTTTTTGCAAGCTCAACAATTCTTCGCTCCGCGCGTCTGCAAATAGTTCGGGCTACATGAAGCTCTGCACCTGTTTTCCCTCCTCCGGGGAGAATGAAGTTTTTGAGTTCCGGAAGCTGTTTTGTTAATGCATCAATGAGGTCTTCGTGTGCTTTTGTCCGCACTGTTAACGTTTTTGTTAATAAACTGTTATCCGATAACTTTGGGGTTGCCAGCGTTGAGCCGATCGCAAACAAATCATTTTGAATGTTAATGAGTTCTTTTTGTAGTTTGGAAATTTTTATATCCGAAACAATAATTCCTATCACGCTGTTTAGCTCGTCAACCGTTCCGTATGCCTCAACGCGAATACTTGCTTTTGAAACGCGTTTACCGCCAAAGAGTGACGTCTCTCCCTTATCCCCTGTTTTGGTATAAACCTTGGGTGTCATAAATTTATTACCGAGAAGAAAGGTCCGAAGAAGTATCGAAGATTCCTGCTCGGGATATGTAACGGATGCAGTTTTCTGACTTTACCCCACTTCGCCAAGGCTTCGAGGGGTTAACAGTTGCGGCACAGTGAGGGAATGAAACCCTACTTACCTACATCCTGAATTTATAATAAACTTTTGGAAATCTTTTTGCAAGCCCCGATTGAATCGGGGCAAGAGGAAAATTAGGAGACATGACCAGAATCGCACGTTGCATTGATATCTAAATCTACCCCTACTGTCTGTAAACCAACGCCACGAGAGAATATTGTAATGGAATATTCTCTCTGGTCTTTTGGATTATAGAAAGAAAAATTGTTATCTCCTTGATCTATGTCCACTTGTCGTAAGAAATCCACATTTAAAAACGTATGACCATTGTTTCTTTCGGTTGAAAATTTTACGGTTTCCCCAACAACTTTTTCATGTTTCCCTTTCTCATCTTCACCGATAAAAATTCGCGTGCTCTTAGGTTTGGAATCTATTTTACACGAGGGAAATTCTTGCGGTTCTGAATTATTGCACGCCATAAGCCCTAGCCCCAACGCTGCCACTGCAGGTAACGCTGCAAG
This sequence comes from Saccharimonadales bacterium (SeqCode), assembly GCA_035479835.1. Lineage (GTDB taxonomy): Bacteria > Patescibacteriota > Microgenomatia > Levybacterales > UBA12049 > DATIIG01. The sequence goes on from DATIIG010000072.1 coordinate 6,766, forward strand.
TCTTCCCAAGCGTACATGTCTTTTTTGTTCTTGTGGAGCTCCCATACGCTTACTATACAACGATTTTTCTAAAATGCAAGAAGAGTTTAGCAGCGGGAGTAGCCGCAGGAGTAGCATTTCTGACATCCTTCTTCATACGCCAGTGTCGCGCTGCCGCAGTCGGGGCACATGTCAAAAAGTGACGTTGTTGAGCTGTTCATATCGGTAACCGTGACCGCGTGATCGGATGAAACCGCAACCCCGACTCCCGCGTTTTCAATCGAGAGCTGTTGCAGCTGTACAATTTCTTCTTTCTTTTCTTCAGGTGCCACGCCATTGCTATGACCGTTTGAAACACCATTACTGTGGCCATTGGAAAGCGAAATGGCGTTTGTGTGACCGTTTGCCCCGATCGAATCGGGGTTGGTAAGCGCTTCTACAATTTGCTTGTCCTCTACTTTTCCGTTTACTTTAAAGTCGCAGTACTTTGCCAGAACTTTTGCAACCGTATCGGGAAGCGAGCGAACTCTGTTTTGCCCAAATCCCACACTGCTTGATCCTCCGATCCCTACAAGCTCTGAGACAATTCGCCGCATCCGCTCGCGCTTTGGTACAGGACTGTGAAGACGCAAAACAAACGAAATCATTCGACCCAGCGCGTCCGCCATTGCGGCAACATCGGATCCTGATTTTCCGTTGACAATAAATACTTCAAAGGGTTCCTGCTGCGCGTCGTGGTTAATGGTGATGTAGGTTTTGCCAAGCGGGCTTTGCGCCTGATATGTCACTCCCTCAACCAGAATCGGGCGCTCAACAACCGGCGTTACCGGAACCGTTGCAACTTTCTCTTCAACTTTCGGTTTTTCCTCAACGCGTTGCAAAACGCCAAGTCTTGAACCGTCCCGCATGTAAGTAATGCCTTTGCACCCCGAGTCGTATGCGAGCATGTAGAGATTTTTTACGTCCTCAACCGTGTGGGCATTTGGTGCATTGACTGTTTTTGAAATTGACGCGTCAACGTATTTCTGGACCGTTGCCTGCATTTTGACGTGATCCTCAGGAAGTAAATCATTTGCGGCAACAAAATAGTCAGGTCGTTTTTCATCCGGATGCTTCTCTTTCCAATCGCCGAAAAGCTTGTGATACACGGTTTGTTTGCCAAGCCTGCCGTTGTGGGTATACTCAAACTCATACACCGGCTCAACGCCAGAGGAGGCGCCGGAGAGAAGCGATGTTGTTCCGGTCGGCGCTGCTTGAAGAAGCATTGAGTTTCTGATGCCGTATTTTGTCAGTTTTTCCCGAATTTCTTTTGGCAGTTGTTTGATAAAATAGCCTTTGATGTGTTTGTCTTTTTCGCATTTGGGAAACATTCCTTTTTCTTTTGCGATAGCAACCGATTCGTCATACGCGGCGTCTCGAATAGTTTTGTAGATTTTATCAACAACCGTCTGCGACTCATCAGACCCGTAGCGAAGGTGAAGCTTGATCAAAGCATCCGCCAAACCAAGCGTTCCAAGGCCGATTCGCCGCTCCCCCTGATGCTGCATCTGCTCAATTTCGGGATACACATACTGATCCGCGTCAACGACATTATCCTGAAACCGAACACCTACTCGGGCATGCTGCGCTAAACTTTCATAGTCAAACCATCCGGGCTTATCGGTATCATAATCTTTGACAAAGGCAGATAAATTAAGAGATGCCAAATTGCAAACTCCCCATGCCGGCAGTCCTTCCTCGCCGCAGGGATTGACACAGTTGATCGTGTTCCAGTACCAGTTGTTATACCACTTGTTGTACCGCTCCATAAAAACCAAACCAGGCTCTGCAGATCTCCACGCGGCGTCGCAGATAAGATCCCACAAATGGCGCGCTTTGACCGTTTTGTACACAATGACTTTTTTACCAAGCGCTTTCCAGTGGTTCAAAATGCCGTCCCATTTTTTGTCGTACTCGGGGTCGTCAAGGTCGGGGAAAACCAAATCCCAATCGGCGTCGTCTTTGACCGCCTGCATAAACTTGTCCGATGCGCACACCGACAAATTCGCGCCGTTGATGCGGGTCAAATCCTGTTTGACCGTTATAAACTCTTCAATATCCGGGTGCCAGTCCCACAGCATCAGCATCAGCGCGCCGCGGCGACTTCCTCCCTGCTGAATAATGTCATGGGTTGCCAGAGAATACATTTCCGCCCAGTTGCATGGCCCCGAAGAAAATCCGTTGACTTTTTTCACCCGAGCACCTTTGGGTCGAAGGGATGAAAGGTTAATACCGACTCCGCCGCCTCTGGCCATAATCTCAATCATATTGGTGAGGTTACTCATGATGCCGTCTCGACTGTCTTTGGGGGAAGGAAGCACAAAGCAGTTGTAAAATGTCACGGCGTATCCCGTACCCGCACCTGCCAGAACGCGCCCTCCCGGGACAAATTTAAAATCTTCCATTGATTGATAGAATTTGTCTTCCCATAGTTTTTTCTTTTCTTTTGTTTTCTCAACCGATGCGATTGCACGAGCAACCCGTCGCCACATTTCCTCGGGCGTTTTTTCAACAGGAGCACCTTTCTCATCTTTTAATGAGTAGCGGTCCAAAAATACTTTTTCTCTTACTCCGTCAAGTTGCATATTTTATTTAATAAGCCGTTTTACTTCTTTTTCAAAATCCTCAACATCAACAAACCGTTTAAACACACTTGAAAATCTGATGTATGCGACTTTGTCCAGTTTTTTCAGCCGCATCGCGATAAGTTGTCCTATCCGGTCGCTTTTTACCTCAACCGAATCGGCCGCCAATAGTTCTCGCGTTACATCGGTAACGATTTTCTCAATGTCCCCTGCCGCGACTTTTGTTTTCTCACACGAGCGGAACAATCCGTTTATTAATTTATCTCGGTTAAATTGTTCACGCCGTCCGTCTTTTTTAATGACGATTAAATTAACGTTTTCGACGCGCTCGTAGGTCGTGAACCGCTTCTTGCAAGAAAGGCATGCCCGGCGACGCCGGATCATATCCAAATCTTCATTGTCACGCGTTTCAACAACTTCCGTATCGCGACTTCCGCAGTAGGGACATCTCATAAGTTTTGTGTGTTTTAAAGAGCGTTTTCGTGCCTGATTTGCTATGCCACTACACCTAGTGGTGAAATCATCTTATGGCACTAAATCTGCCCTGTCAACTGGCAATTTCTATATCAAAATTGTGCACCGCTTCCCCGATTTTAAAGCTACTGCGAAGCTGGGAAAACGCTGAAAAATTGTTTGTAAGAAATCGAAAGCGGTTTTTGAAAAAGCTTGCTGAACACTTTCTTGCATCAGAAACTTTCTGTTTGGCCTTTTGCCGATTGCTAATAACAGTTGCCAAGAAATTTATTTCGTCCGAAGTGTCATCAAAATTTCTCTAAACTGCATGACGCGGGAAAGACTTTTTACAATGCTGTCTTTGTACGGCGGGGCAATCGTCTCCTCCATACCGGTAAGCACTTGGGTATGCTTATCAAGTGAGGAGCTCAATATATCAACAAGCGTTCCGATGTTTTGCCCGTTTGATTTTGCAAGTTTTGCACTGCTTATGGCATCCTCAAAATAATTTTCTCCTTTTGCTACACTTGATTGCGCAAGCGCGGGCTTGGGCGGACGCTCTGCAAGAAGTGAAATTGCGGCGCTGAGATGTTTGTCCGCGACCAAAAGCTCAAATTTTGCTTTCTCCGCAGGATCGTTGATAAAAAACAAAACGATGCGGTCGCGAATTGCCTTGAGCGGATAGAGCGGACTGTCAGGCAAAATTCCCGGATACGCGAGTTGATACTGGGTAGTTGTGGGCGCGGGAGTCGGAGTAATGGAGAGTGAAATGGGAGTTTGGGCAAAGACATTTTGAGCGGTTACAAACAAAAATAAAGCGACAAAAACAATGACTTTCTTCATAGGGTTTTGCTAGTATGCTCTCCCCTCACTTTTTTGTCAAGGCTGCCGATATGCTACAATACAAAAATGAAAAACAAAAAAGTATTTGTGTGCTTCGGGCTTTTGATTCTTTTGAAAATTTTGTTTTCTGTTTTTGGAGTAAACACGGTGTTTTCGCTTTTCGGAAATAGCAAACTTGTTGAGCAAACCGCGTTTTTACCGCTTCGACTTTCTGCCGCATTTGTTTTTCTCTGGTACGCACTCTCTCACCTCTCATCCGGCCTTGAGTTTAACGGCATCGGCAACAAAATGCTGCAGAAATTGGGAATACCTAAGCAGGTTGACTTTACGCTGTTTGCCAAAGTCTGGGGATTTATGGAAATTCTTATTTGTTGTTCACTGATTTTCGGCGTATATATTGACCTTTTTTCAGCGCTTGCAAGTTTGTATCTTCTGATAATCATTCTGGTCTATTATATTGCCGCCAACACATTTATTTTCAGAGACGTTGCGATCTGGGGCGCTGTCACTTCACTTTTTCTTCTTGCTAAATAATTATTTGCTTTTCTCGATTGCGGAAAGCGCGGTTTGGTAAGCTTCTTCTTTGTTGACCATAAACGTATTAATCACGGTGTCATAATATTTTTTATCAAAATATGTCCACGTCGGATCATTGTTTGCGTAAAGTTTTCGCCATTTGGAAAGATCATTTTGCTCCCGCTCCAAAACTTCTGTTTTTGCCAGATCAACCGAAATATCCTCTCTGTTGACAAGCCGGTCAATACGCACTTGGGTCTGATCATTGCCGTCTCTATCCTCACAGACAACGCCGATTTTAAAAACCCCCTCAATTCCGGCAGCGATAAATCCCGCCAGCTTTGTCTCAAGTACCAAATCTTTTTCACTTTCAAGAAGCGATTTCAAATGCGCGTCAAAAAGCTCGTCTTCATTGTCTGGGCGAAGATTGGTGTCTTTGACGGAAAGTCCCATTTTTTTTCTGACCGCTTCCCAAAACACTTCTCCGCCTTCAATGTGTTTCCAGCCGAGATGATGAGCAATTCCTTTTGCCAAAGTTGTCGAACCGGCGCCGATGCGGCCGGAAACGGTAATAATGCGAATGTTTGAAATTTCAGACATTGGGATGTAATGAGAAATTAAGAATTAGAAATTTTATTCCCGACTAATATTGTCTCCTCCACCAAGCGGTTGGCGTATCCCCACTCGTTGTCATACCACGCAATCACTTTTGCGAGATTTCCCATAACTTGGGTAAGAGACAAATCAACAATCGCGCTATGACTGTTGCCGATGATATCACTTGAAACTAAAGGATCCTGCGTCACTTCCAAAATTCCTTTGTAATCATCGCTTTCTGCCGCTTTTTTCAAAGCTTCGTTTACCGCTTCTTTGGTTGTTTCTTTTGATAATACAAACGTAAAGTCAGACAAACTTCCCACCGGCACCGGAACGCGGATTGCAAGACCTGAAAATTTGTTTACAAGACTTGGCAACGCTTTTGCCGCGGCAGTTGTGGCGCCGGTTGATGTAGGGATAATATTTTCCGCTGCGGCGCGCGCTCTTCGATAGTCTTTGTGTCCCCCATCCTGCAACTTTTGATCCGATGTATAGCCGTGAACGGTTGTCATCATTGCTTTTTCAACGCCGAATGAGTCTTGGATAACTTTTGCAACAGGCGCGATACAGTTGGTCGTGCAGGAAGCGTTACTGATGATTTTTTCTCCTTTGTAATCGGCTGCGTTCACGGAGAGAACATAGGTCGGCGTTTCATCTTTGGCCGGAGCCGACAACACAACCGCTTTTGCACCGGCTGTTATGTGCGGCTGGAGTTTTTCGGCTGTGGTAAAATGTCCGGTCGACTCGATAACTACGTCAACTCCCAAACTTTTCCAGGGAAGAAGGCTTGGATCTTTTTGAGAAAAAACGGGAATTTTTTTAGCGTCAACAACAAGCGACCCGATCGTTCCACCTGCAGTTGTAGAATCAATATCCAGAGTGTGATTTACAAGCGGGCCGTAAACCGTGTCGTATTTGAGAAGATACATCCAGCCTTTGAGATCTGTTGAAGAACCCGCGTTAATGGCGACAACTTCTAAATCAGAGTGCTTTTCCAAAATGACGCGGTGCGCTACTCTTCCGATCCTGCCGTATCCGTTAATTGCAACGCGTATCATGGTATCAGTATATATCCAAACAGGATTTGATACAATACCGTTTGCCATGACAAACCAAACCAAACTTATTATCTTCTTCGGGCTTCCGGGGACGGGAAAAACGTTTGCGGGAAAACACTTTGCAAAAAAATACGGCTTTTTCTACTACGACGCAGATGATGCGCTCACCAGAAACATTGTCAAAGCAGTTAAAACGCAGAAACCGATTACCGATGCAATGCGCGATGTGTTTTTTGAGAAGCTAAACAAACACCTGACCGGTTTGGTTAAAAAACATCCCAAACTCGCAATCAGCCAAACCTTTATCAAAGAAAAATACCGACTGGGGGTTTTAAAACTTTTTCCAAACGCAAAGTTTGTTTTGGTAAAAACTCCGACCAAGCTTCGGGAAGAAAGGCTTGCAAAAAGAACGAGTTTTAAAATTGAAAAAGAATACGCAAGGAAAATGTCGCAGAGATTTGAGAAACCAAAAATCCCCCATTTTCTGCTAGAAAATACGACTGAAGATGCATTAGAGAGAGGATTGAACAAACTCCACGATTCCCTGCGCGATATCTCGCTTTAAGGCAAGCGGGATTTTTTTTGTTTTTCCGCTTCTTGTGACAATCACCACTTCATTGGTATCTGCTCCAAATCCCCGATCAGATTTGCTAATATCATTGGCAACAACCGCGTCTGCGTCTGACTCTTTTAATTTTTCTTCAGCCGCTTTTTTTAAATCGTTTCCGTCAACCGCTTTAAAGGCAATAAGTTTTACACGCGGATTAAAACGCTTGATTTGGTCCAGAATTTTTTGCTGGGGGGTCAAATGAAGAGTCAGAGAAATTTTACTCGAAAGTTTGCCCTTTTGGGAATTTTTAACGCTAAAATCAGAAACCGCGGCAGTGTGGTAAAAATATGAACAGTCTTTTAAGTTTTGCTTGATAAGGTGAAGCAGCTCTGTTGACGTTTTAAACGGGTTTTGCGCAATATTTGCCCGTGGTTTCAAAGAGTTTTGCGCCCTAAGCAAAACCACCTCTGCTCCCCGGAAATGGCAAACTTCTGCAATCGCGGCACCCATTTTCCCGCTTGATTTGTTGGTGATAAAGCGAACGTCATCAATTGCTTCTTGTGTCGCGCCCGCTGTCACGATAATTTTTTTTCCTTTTAACGAAGCTGCGAGTTTCAACCTGTTAAGAATTTCTCGGGCAATAATTTTTGTATCTTCCAATCTTCCCATTCCGCTGTATCCGCATGCCAAATCGCCGTTTACCGGACCGATCAACTGATATCCTGTTTGCGTCAGTTTTAAAACATTTTCTTGCGTAATCGGATTTTCCCACATGTGCACATTCATTGACGGACAAATCATAACAGGCGCAGTCATAGCAAGTGCGGTCGTGGTGAGATAGTCATCGGCAATGCCATGAGAAAGTTTTGCAATCACGTTTGCCGTTGCGGGAACTATCACCATAAGATCCGCTTTGTCTGCCAGATCAATATGCTCTACCCTTCTTTTTTTTAGAACTTTTTTATAGTCAAAATCATTTTCAAAAAGATTGGTATACACTTTGTTTCCCGAAATCTTTTCAAGTTCTTTCACAGAAACCATGTTTGAAGCACCGCTGCTGAGAATTACCACAACGCTCACTCCTTCTTTTTTTAAACGCTTAACAAGTTCCAACGTTTTAAACGCGGCAATGCCGCTGGTGACACCCACAATAACGGTTTTCATGAAGGCTATTATACCATTTAAAGAAGTTTAGAAGGCCAGGCCGTGGCGAAGGCGATCAAAAAATGAGGGTCTTACGGTAGCTGAATCTTCATAGTGTCCGTGTACGTCTTCTCTGACGTGTTCGACATTTTCTCCCTTAAGCTTTGCGTTTTCTACTTCCAGATCGTGCACCCTATCTTCAAGCGTTCCTACTTCTCTACTGGTTGCTCTGATTTTGTTTTCGCGCTGGTGCAGGGCAACTGAGTTGGAAATGCTGTCAATGAGGCTTAAAACCCATGAGATGAAAAAGCCGATCAAAAGTGCTCCCAGAACGACCGTCCACAGCGGCATGTGAAACTGGGTGTATTGCGTGAGATTGACGGTGACCCACATGTTGTTTTGCGTGGCAAGATATGCAAATCCGAGTCCCGTGATCGCGATAACAAGAAGCATTAACATAATATAACGCTATTATTGCTCAAGCATGTCACAAGCAAATCATAAAGCGGTAAGAGTCAGGTAAGAGCTTCCAGACCCGGAAGGGTTTCGCCGGCGAGAAAGGATAGCATTGCGCCGCCGCCCGTTGAAACAAAAGAAAATTTTGAAAGTAAATGCTCGCGTTTTAAAAAATCTTCCGTGTCTCCTCCGCCGATAACCGTATATGCATGTGTTGCCGTAATCCCGTATGCCAGTTTTTTTGTCCCGGCACAACCCTCTGCAGACTCAGTTTTGCCTACCGGTCCGTTCCAGACAATTGTTTTTCCAAGTTGTAAAATCTGCAAAAAATTCTCAACGTTTTTAGGCGTCATGTCAGTCTCATCGCTGTTTAAATCACCGACCAGAAGAACCGATTTTTTGCCGCTTACTCTCTCGTGCTGGACTTTGAGAAGTTTTCGCGTTTCCTCGGCAATTTTCCCCCCGACCAATACATAGTCGGCAAAACGGTGCATTTTCTCAACAAGCGGAAGTTTGGTTTCTATTTTTGCACCGCCGATAAGAACAATAAGCGGACGTTTGGGATGTTCCAAAACATTTGAGAGAACTTCAACTTCCTTTTGCAGATGAAAGCCTGCAAAATGAGGCAAAAGTTTGGCAACACCTGCAATGGAAGCGTGGTTTCGGTGTACCGCGGCAAACGCGTCGTCAACATATAAATCGGCAAGACTTGCAAGTTGTTTACTAAACTCCGAATCATTTTTTTCTTCTCCTTTGAAGAACCGGATGTTTTCTAAAATGATAAAGTTACTCGCGAGCTTCCAACCGGGAAAGCTTCCAAACATTTCATTTTTGAGATTTGAATTTTTAGATTTGATTTTATGAGCAAACCACTGCGCTACCGGTTTTAAACTGAACTTTGTATCAGCTTTTCCCTCGGGCCGACCTAAATGCCCGCATGCAATAACCGTCGCATGGTGATTAAGAAGAAATGTTAACGTTTCCAGAGAACTTGCAAGCCTGCTGTCATCCTCTACTTTTCCCGCTTTTAACGGAACGTCAAAATCAAGCCGCAGCAAAACTTTTTTCCCGTTTACTTTTGCGTTTCTGATATCAGGAAGTTTCATAACTTAATCCGTAAATTCCTGAGAGAACATCTCTCCGTATACTCCCCCGTCCATAACTCCTATTCCGACTTTTTTGAAATTAGGAGATAAAATATTTGCTTTGTGTCCCGGACTTTGCATCAGTCCCTGCATCGCAAGTGTTACATTGGGCGCAAGCGCCAGATTTTCTCCGGCGTATGAAAATTGAATATCCGCTTGTCCCATTCGGTCAAACGGAGAAAGCCCCTCCGGTGTGTAGTGCGAAAAGTACCCTCGCTTAAACATATCATCGCTATGCGCCCTGGCCACATCTCTTAGTCTATTGTTAAATATGAGCGCCGGCAAGCCCCGCGATGTGCGCTCATGGTTTACCATCACAAACATCTCCTGCTCGGCGCTTGTGTCAACCGTTGCGTTTGAAACCGTGAAATGAAGCTTGACCGACTCATTACTTTGCGGCTCAACGGTCAAAAAGTTCATCGTTTCATTTACCGCCTCGCCAAAAACGTTATTTAAATTTTTCTCAAGTCCCTGCGAGTTAGCAACCAGAATAGTGCCGAGCTTTGCGCTGCCTACCCCGTGTTTGATAAAAGGAGATAAGGGCAGCGCAACGATAAGGGTTAAAAGAAATGATAAAAGAACAACTGCCGAAAAAATGCCCGGAATAATGCCAAGAAAGTGATCCACGCGATGAAACCACGGCGGCGCGACAAAAGAAGGCACTCGCTTGATAAGTTTTCTCAAAAGAAATGATAGAAGCAGTTCGCTGATAAACGCAACAGCAAAAAATCCGATTGCTTTTGCAAAACCCTGCTGCAGGGAAAAATGCGAAACAAGAACGGTACTTACGAGCGTGTAAAATTTAAGCGCCAGCGCAAACGACGCGACAAAACTGATCAGATCCAAAAGCGCTGCCACAAATCCGAGTGCATACCCCTCAACCGCGTAAAAAAGAAATACCGCGATAATTAAAAGGTCAACCCAGTTGAGCCCGAATGCCGAGAGGTTGAAAAATGAAGTGATCAGGCGGTTATTGGCAAGAATTTGCATAGAGGAGGTACTTGTATTATATATGATGTGCGCAAGAATTGTCAGAGGCAGCGTATTTTGATATGATAGACGGGTGAAAGTCCTCATTAATAAAGCGTCGCCGCGCAAAGTCAGGCAATTGCCGCTTATTAAACACGTCAAACGCTGGCACGTTATTGTTTTGGCAATACTCGGTATTGCTTTTGCCGCCGCTTTTTACTGGTTTATTCTTCGCGATCTGCCGCTTCCGACCCGTCTGGGCAACTCGTCATATCCTCAATCAACGCAGATTTTTGATCGAAACGACAAACTCTTATATTCCATTTATGAAGCAAGAAACCAGACGTTTATTCCCCTTTCCACTATTCCCAAAAATGTCCAAAACGCAACCATTGCCATTGAGGACCGCGATTTTTATCATCACGGCGCAATTGATGTGCGCGGCATTGCCCGTGCCACCGTTGCGACTCTTTTTCATCACCAAATTCAAGGCGGTTCAACCCTCACCCAGCAGCTGGTCAAAAACAGTTTGCTCACCTCCGAACAAACCATCCCGCGAAAAGTAAAAGAAATTTTACTTTCTTTTGTGACTGAGCTTTTGTATCCCAAAGACAAAATTTTGGAAATGTACTTAAATCAAATCCCCTATGGCGGAACGGCGTACGGCATTGAAGCGGCTGCCCAAACGTATTTCGGAAAACACGCAAAAGATTTGGATCTTGCTCAGTCTGCGCTTTTAGCAGGACTTCCCGAGGCGCCCACCACATTTTCTCCGTTTGGTACGCATCCCGAACTGGCAAAAGGAAGACAGGAAGAAGTACTCAAGCAAATGTATGAGCAGAAAAAAATTTCAAAACAACAGGAAGAAGACGCAATTGCGGAGGAACTGAAGTATCAGCAGGTGGCATCAAACATCAAAGCGCCGCATTTTGTCCTCTATATCAAAGATCTGCTGGTAAAAAAATACGGAAGCCGCATGGCGGAAGAAGGCGGCTTAAAAGTCAAAACATCGCTTGATTTGGACTTGCAGGAGTACGCGCAGGCAACCGTTGCCGCCGAAGTTGCAACACTGACAAATTATCATGTGACAAACGGCGCGGCATTGATAACAAATCCCAAAACGGGAGAAATTTTGGCAATGATTGGAAGTAAAGATTATTTTGACACCAAATATGACGGCAATGTGAACGTCACACTCTCCCACCGTCAACCCGGATCATCGATAAAACCGATAAATTACGCGGTGGGACTTATCAACGGCTACAGCGCGGCAACACCATTTGTAGACGAGCCGATTTGCTACCCCTCACCAAGCGGTCAGTATTGCCCGGTTAATTACGACGGCAAGTGGCACGGCGTTGTGCAAATGAGATACGCTCTTGCTAATTCAATCAACATTCCCGCTGTGAAAATGCTCAAAGCAAACGGCGTCCCCGCGATGATCGCAACTGCCTCTGCAATGGGAATAACGACATTTACCGATCCCAGCCGCTACGGTTTATCACTCACCTTGGGCGGAGGCGAAGTAACCATGCTTGATATGGCAACTGCCTACGGAGTTTTTGCCAATAACGGCTATCGCATTGATCTGCACCCCATTCTTAAAGTGACCGCCTCAAACGGAGAAGTTTTGGAGCAGTATAAACCGCTGCCAAGTCCCCTGTTTGCCAAAAAAGTTTTGCCGGAAGGTGTGGCATTTATTATTTCAAATATTTTATCAGATAACGCCGCGCGGGAAATGGAATTTGGTAGTAATTCTCCGCTGAAAATTGACAGCAAACCCGTTTCGGTCAAAACAGGAACGACCAATGATTTCAGAGACAACTGGACCATCGGCTATACCCCAACAGCTCTTGTTGCCGTGTGGGTCGGAAATAACGATAACACGCAAATGAACGGGCTGGTCTCGGGCATTACCGGAGCGGCGCCGATCTGGCACGATTTGATGGCTCATGTCCTTGAGAACAGAACCGCCCAACCCGCCCAGCAACCTCTTAATGTTGTGGGAAGAACCGTCTGCTCAACATCGGGTCTTATTCCCCCGGCCGACGGAACACCGAATAAATGTCCGACGAGATTTGAATATTTTATAAAAGGTATGGAGCCCAAGCAAGTTGATCCGGGAACGCAAAATGTGCTGGTCGATAAATCAACCAACGACATTGCAAAGCCGGGACAAACGGATAATGTCGAGTATCGCCCGGAAGTTATCACAACCGATCCCACAGGTGTGAGCTACTGCTTCACCTGCGCCCACCCCAACGAACCCACCCCCACTCCCAAACCCTAACCATTTTCCCTCTTTTCAACCCAACCGCCTTATAGTATAATCACTTCCCCCAGGCTATCTGGAGGGTTGTTCGTAGCTATGCAGATTTTACTCGCAGTCATTATCTTTGTTGCAAAAATCCTTATTGCAATCGGCGACGCCGTGCTGTTTGTCTTTCACGCCATTATCAATGGTTTCAAAAGAAGTTATCTCTCCCTGAAAAAACAGGTTCAAAAACTTACTACATTCAAACTTCCTGCTCCCAAACACGTTTCCAAACCCAAAACGCGAAGAACTGATACCGCTTCTCAGACGGTATTTTTTCAAAAATCGGCAAAACGCGGAAAACACCTCGGTCAGAGTTTTATACACGGCCTTACAAAATTTACCAGAACTGTAGGGCAATTTGTCATTGCCGCGGCGGTATTTCTGCACAAACGGCACCAGAAGCAGCAGCAAAAACTTCGAAACCGCTATGAAATGCAGCGAAAACTTCGCGAGCTAAAACTGAAGCGTCAACGGCAGCTTAAGCAAATATCGTATTCGCGCTTTTCATTTCTTTTAAAGTTTAAATACTTTATCGCGGGCACTGCGTTTTCATTTGTCTTTATTTTTATCCCCATGCTCTCCCTTATTTTTTTGCAGAACCTGCCAAACCCAAACCAAATCGGATCTGACAGCGCGCAAACTACCAAAATTTATGACAGAAACGGCGTACTCTTATATCAAATTTACGCAAACCAAAACAGGACGCTCGTAACACTTCCTGAAATCCCAAAGCAACTTCAACAGGCAACCATTGCCATTGAAGATAAAAATTTTTACAGCGAACCGGGCGTTGACGTTCCGGCAATTATCCGCTCCGCGTGGGCTGATTTTTCAGGAAAACCCTTGCAAGGTGGATCAACCTTGACTCAGCAGCTTATTAAATCAACACTTTTAACCCCTCAGGTCAGTGTTGATCGAAAAGTAAAAGAAATTATTCTTGCGTTCTGGGCGCAGCGCCTTTATACCAAAGATCAAATCTTGCAGCTATATTTAAACCAAGTTCCGTATGGCGGAACGGCGTGGGGCGTTGAGGCGGCATCTGAAACATATTTCGGTCAGCACGTCAAAGATTTGGATTTGGCTCAAAGCGCGTTTTTGGCAGGACTTCCGCAGGCGCCCTCATCGTACTCACCCTACGGTGATCATCCGGATTTGTGGAAAAAACGGCAGGTTGAAGTTTTGGATAAAATGGTATCGCTTCACTACGTTTCAAAACAACAAGCAGATGATGCAAAAGCGGAAGAACTCTCCTTCTTGCCCGCTCAAACGCCAATTCACGCGCCGCATTTTGTCATGTATGTCAAAGACTGGCTCACCAAAAAATACGGCCTTCCTTTTGTTGAGCGCGGCGGGCTGACTGTTATCACATCGCTTGATGTCAAAACACAGGACATGGCGCAAAAAGTCGTCACCACTGAGGTTGCAAATGACGCGTATCTGAACTTAACCAACGGTGCAGCCCTTGTCACCAATCCCAAAAACGGTGATATTTTGGCAATGATCGGAAGCAAAGATTACAATGATCCAAATGGCGGAGCAAATAATTTAACAACGGCTTACAGGCAACCCGGATCATCGATTAAAGTTGTTACCTACTCGGCGGCGCTTTCTCACGGATTTACCGCCGCGACAATTCTTGACGACTCGCCTGTTGCGTTTGCATCCGCAGGCGGCCCGACCTACGCGCCGGTTAACTACGACGGTAAATTCCACGGCAGAGTAACGCTTCGTATGGCGCTTGCCAATTCGTTTAACATTCCGGCTGTTAAAACCTTAAATCAAATCGGTGTTCCGACCATGATTGCTCTTGCGCAGAAAATGGGCATTACCAATTGGAACGATCCGAATAAATACGGCCTTGCCATAACTCTGGGCGGCGCGGAATCCCGTATGGTTGATATGGCAACAGTCTATGGAACGCTTGCGAATTTGGGGCAGCGTGTTGATGTCAACCCGATTCTCAAAATCACCGATTATAAAGGCAATGTGATTGAAGAAAAACCAACTGCAATTGACGGAAAGCGCGTGCTTGACGCGGGAGTTGCGTATATTCTCTCAAATATTTTAACCGATAACGCCTCCAGATCTCTTGAATTTGGACCTGCTTCCCCGCTTCTTATTCCAAATTTCACCGTATCGGTGAAAACCGGAACAACCGATTACAAACGCGATAACTGGACCATCGGCTACACGCCCGATCATTTGGTTGCAGTCTGGGTCGGAAACAACGATAACTCTCCCATGAGCCAGTCTCTTGCATCAGGTATCACAGGAGCTGCGCCGATTTGGCATCAGATCATGACAAATCTCTTAACCGGCGGGCCAAATCATGAAGAGCCGATGCCTTCAGACATTGTTGCCAAGTTTTGTGTGGGAAGAACGGAATATTTTGTCAGAGGAACGGAAAACAGCGTCAGTTGCAACGCTCCCGCTCCAATCTCCATCACCCCGACCCCTGTCGCACACTAACTTACCCGTATAGCTGTTTGTGTGCTCCGATAATGTAAAACTTAATACTAACGTGTCTCTCTGTTTTTACTTCTTTAAATATTGCCCGATAATCAGGTGTGATATCAATACTTTGGTACCCCGCGTACTTTTCTTTGAGAAAATGTTTCCGAAGAATTTTATGATCAGGGTTTTCTAAAAAAAGATCGAGTGTTTCCCGAAATGCAATTTTAATTTCAAGAGGAACCTCTTTGCGCTGTTTGTTAAAAAGGCCGGTGAATTCAATGCGTATTTTTTCTTCCTTTTTTTTCATCCTCAATTTCTTGTTCGAGGTAAAAAAGTGCGTCTTTTCCGCTCTCAAACGCGGTTACTCTTCCCTCTTTAATATCTTTTTCGGATTGTGCAAGCGATTTTACAAAATAGCTGTTTGGTTTTTCGGCAAGAGAGACATGTACATGTTTTGCGCGAACCAAGTATCTCAGCTGCGCTTTGATGATCGCGCTTAAACTAAATCCCAGATCCTGCGCCACCTTCTGCGCCTGAGATTTTGTCTGTTTATCTATTTTAATGGTAATGACTGCATTGTTCATGGTACTAACAAAGTATATACCGAGCTGGTACAAAATGTCAAGGATATAAAAGGCTTTCATTTGGCCTATTAAATCAAGAAGGCCGAGGCCTGCCGCCAGTTCCAGTACGCGCTTCTACAATTTCAATTGCTTTTAACAAAACTTTTTCTCTAAATCTGGCACTAGATTCTTTATTATGCGGGGTTTTCGTAGGATAAAGAACTTCCGCCGCTTCATACATAACATCAGCTCTTTTTTCACTTGTATAATTTAATATTTCTTCTGCTGTTACTGTTACTATTTGATCATAAGACCTTTGTAATTCTGCAGCCCATTGTCTTACGGCTTTATCACCTCGGCCATGAGGAATTTTTTGATGAAGCTCATTATACCAATTACACATATCGACAAGCCTCTCTTTGAAAGGAGGCCTCTGCTCCATTGATTGTGGATTTTCCGGTGTGGTCATAGGCTTAAAAATTATTTATTATTTTGCTGCGGTGCAACCGCTTCTCTTAAAATCCCATTAGCCTGAACAAGTCCTTCGAGCAGTTGTCGCATTTTTTCCTCTCCATATGTCTGATTTGTGTCAGTCTTTAACGCATCTTTATGCATACGTTCTAGCGTTACTCTACCAAGCCGCTCTACTCCCTCCACAAAATTGGGAAAAATTGTTGGAGTGAGAACATCCTCGGGGACAAGAGGAGTTCTATCGAGCCAATTATGATCGACTATTTCGGGCTCTCCTTTGAGTAGTGAAAGTTCAATATACCAGTGAAGTCTTAACTCACAAATTGTCGTTGTATATCCATGAGTTACTTTTTCCGCGACAGCAGGATCTTTTAAAATCTGGAACGTATACCGTGCGTACTCTCCGCCAAGCTCTCTATATTCTTGAAACAGCCGGTTTTCCTGGTCAACTTGCGTCTGTTCTTCCGGCGAAAGTGTCGGATTTCCGGCAACGACAATGCCGTGCAGTTCATGTAGCCGCTGTGCGGAATCGATAATATGTTGTGGTTGTAATTCACTCATGTTCATAATGTATCGAATTATATCAGTGCGGATTATTTATGTCAAACTGGGTTATCAGAAATAAATTCTTGACGTTTTTCGTAAACATGGCTGATTTCAGCTTCAAATTGAACAGATTTTCTCTATCTGTTACTATCTAGTAACAAAATGCTTGACAAAAGTGAGTTTGTTTGATATGCTCAAACGAGCAATATGTCACTCGCGTTTCTACAAAGTTTTGGCCTCACGGCAAATGAGATTGAAATCTACGAGCTTCTGGTAAAGCTAGGCGAAGTGCCGGCGCAGGAAATTATCAGAAAATCAAAAATTAAACGCCCAACTATTTATAAATCACTTTTAACCCTTGAGAAAAAAGGTCTTATTACCAAGCGCGATCTTCGCAAAAAAATCCACTTTCGCCCGGAGTCCCCGACCAAACTCTTAGAGCTTGCTGAAAATCAATTTCGCGAACTCGAACGGGCCAGATCGAATTTGCAAGCCGCAATTCCAGTTTTGGGAAGTAATTATGTTCAGTCAACCGAGCAGCCGGTCGTTCGCATTTATGAAGGGCGGGAAGGAATAAAAAATATTTACAAAGACACGCTGAAAGAAAAAAAGTTAATTTACGCGGTTGAGTCTTTGGAAAAATTTGATGATGATGTCTGGAAGTGGGCAAATGAATGGTATCTCCCCTTGCGGCCGAAAATGAATATTCATACAAAAGTTATTGTCTCAAGCGGACGAAGAGCGCGTCTTCACAGAACGCGAGATATCAAACACTTTCGCGTAACGCGCGAAGTTCCTGAAAAGTTATTTCCGTTTCAGTTAGAAGTTGACGTATATGGCGACAAAGTCGCGTTTATCAATTACAGAACCGATCATCTGCTGGGAATTGTTGTGAAACACCCACTTATTGCAGAAACGATGAAAGCATGGTTTGATCTGGCCTGGGACGGCGCGGAAAAGTATAGTAAGCCAGCGCGCACCGACAAACCCGCGAAAGAGTACATGTAACTGCCTCTTTTAATTCTTCCCGCTTTTGCTACAATTGTGCTATGGCGCGAAGAAAAAACAAAAAAACCAAAAAACAAACAAAAAGTAAATTTTCTTTTCGGACAATAACCATGCTTCTTGGCTGTCTTGTCCTTTCCCTTTTTGCGTTTTCATTTTTTCAAAACAAACTAGAATCTCCCTGCGCCAACTCAATCTCGTGCATCAAAGACCTCTCCGGAAATTACGACGCCGGTAAATCTGTCGGAACATTTTTGGGACAAAAAGTGCGCATACCCAAACAAATTGCCCAAACTGACCAAAATGTTTTAGGCGATCAGACCGCTGCCAACAAACATATTTACGTTGATTTAACCAAACAACACCTCTACGCGTTTGACGGGAATAATCTCGTGTATGATTTTCCTGTATCAACGGGCAAATGGCACCCTACCCCCACCGGTGATTTTACGATTTGGATCAAACTTCGCTACACCAGAATGACAGGAGGCGAGCAAAGTGACGGAACGTTTTATGATTTACCCAATGTCCCTTTTGTCATGTTTTTTGCGGGAGCAAACGCTGACCGCGGGCAGGGATTTAGTATTCACGGCGCGTACTGGCACAATAATTTCGGCCATCCGATGTCTCACGGATGTGTGAATATGCGAACCGAAGACGCGGCAAAAATATTTTACTGGGCAACACCAAACGGCGTGGGGTATGATAATCAAGCATCAAGCGATGACCCGGGAACCCCGGTCACCATTTACGGCGTAGCACCTGAGGGATAACTATTCTTTTATCATGTAGCCGAAACCGCGGATGGAGTGAAGCAGCTTTTTGGGAAAACCGGTATCAATTTTTTTGCGAAGATACCCCACATACACATCAACCACTCTGGTATCCACATCATATGAATAAAACCACACGCGGTTTAAAATCATTTCTCTGGTTAAAACGCGTCCTTTATTATTTAGTAAATACTCAAGCAGTTTAAACTCCTGCGGGGAAAGCTGGATAAGTTTTCCTCCCCGTTTTACCTCAAGCGTTTTGGTATCAAGTTCCAAATCCGCAATTTTTAATTTCGTGTCATTTGCCTGGTGCGTTCGAAGACGGGCTTTAATGCGCGCCATGAGCTCGTCTGCGACAAAAGGCTTAGTGATGTAATCATCGGCACCCATATTGAGTCCTTCGATTACATCCGACACACTGTCTTTTGCCGTGAGAATTATGACGGGAAGTTCCGGATATTTTTTTCTGATTTCAAGACAGACCGCTTCGCCCCGCATGTTGGGAAGATTTAAATCCAGCAGAACCAGATCAAGCTCTAATTTTTTGAGCATGTTTGACGCAAGCACTCCGTCACTTGCAACTTGCACGGCAAACCCGTTATCCATGAGAAGCTCTTTTAAATATTTTTGTATTCCTTCATCGTCTTCAACGACGAGTATCGTTTGAATCATAGGCGAAGTATACCAGAACGGGCAACTTTACTCAATTTCTTTCTTTTCTCTTACTATATATTGTTTTTCCCATTACGAATTTTTTGTATAAAAGTCATATGCAACAAAATTTACTGTCCCGATTGACTGTTTTACTCAAACAAACATTTTTGTATGATTTTTTCTGGTTTCTCAAAGCCCCTGTAGCATAAAGGGTGTGGTACATTCCCCTTATGCTACGGTTCCTACGTAAGAGCGATTACAAAGTTGTGTATGAGGATGGTAAGCATAAAAACTTGACAAAAAGTATATAGTTTTGTATTCTGTATCAATGGCATTCCTGTCCGCTCAACCTCAAACGCCCGTTACTCCAGCCCCACCTGCGCAAACTGTTGCATCAACTCCCCCTCCGGCGCAAACGCCGCCTGCTTCCGCTCCTGTTTCTCAACCCGCACCCGCACCCAAATCACGCGGCAAATCCCCACTGCTTATGATCATTATCGCAGTTGTTTTGCTTGCGGTTGTCGGAGCGGGAATTTTTTATATTTCATCGCGAAAAACCGCCGCTCCCACAGCGGTAGCGCCCACTGTCACTGAGCCTACACCTACACCCACAGTTCAAGGAAATGCCGGCGGCGGCACAACAGACACCGATCTTGACACCGAAAGTCAGGCAATTGACAGCAATTTACAATCCCTTGACAGCGATTTAACACAAGTCGATCAGGGACTGAGTGACCAACAGACAAATTTACAATAATATGAAAAAATTAGCCATTGCGATTTTATCACTTATTTCCGGGGGCATTATTTGTGTTGTTCCGGCATTTGCTCAGACGCCAACGCTTCAAACTTCTAAGCAAGTTGCCCAAATTGCGCGCCAAGCGGATCGAACGACTGATTTGAAATCAAGAGCGGACAGCGAAATCGGCAGAAGAGTTGACAAACTAACCGCTTTAATTTCACGCATAAACGCGATGAAACGTTTAACAAATGACCAAAAAACTACACTAACCACTCAGGTACAAACGGAAATTACCAATCTTCAAACACTCAAAACAAAAATTGACGCGGATACCGATTTGACAATGCTTCAAACCGATGTAAAATCAATCGTCAACTCGTACCGCGTTTTTGCGCTTTTCTTGCCGCGCATCGAAGTCATTGCCGCGGGAGACAGAATACTTGAAACTGCTGATAAAGCAAGCACGCTTGCGGCAAAACTGCAAACAAGAATTTCTCAGGCGCAAGCAAGCGGAAAAGATGTTTCAGCGCTACAAACATCCTTAACGGATATGCAAAGCAAAATTACCGATGCAAAAACGCAGTCACAAAACGCGATAAATACCGTCATGCCGCTTAAACCGGAAGATTATCCGGGCAACAAAGGAGTGCTACTCTCTGCGCGAAAACTGCTCCAGACCGCGCGGCAGGATCTGGTAGATGCTATAAAGGATGCAAAAACAATTATTCAGGGGCTTAAAACTCTTGAAAAAGGGACAACGGTTTCCCCCACTCTCACTCCCACGCCCTCGATCTAACCCTGTTACATTTCTTACCGTTTTGTTATTGGTGTCTTAGAAACAAAAGCTAATATGGTATCAAAGGAGAAACATATGGATCATGTAGTTTTGGAAATGGGAGCATCACTTATGGCACTTACCCTTCTTCTGTACTACAAAGTGCCGTTTCGCTAACTATTTACTCAAGTCAATAAACTTTCCGTCGAAGCTGAAGCCTTGTCCTTCTTTGAGCGTTATGTTGGTTCCGTCTTTGAAAAATGCTCTCCCGCTTGGCGCAACGCGCGTACCGTCTGATAAGACCACCTCGTCACGCATGGGAATCGTTTGACCGAATTTGGTAATCATCATGGTTTTATCTTTGAGCATCACGCCGTCGGGGGCTTTTTGGTTTTGCATAAGAATTGTCTGATGATCCTGAAGCGTTTTTATGTCCTGAGTTTGTTTTGTGATTTGATCGTCTTTGTTAAGAAGCATCGGGCGGTATTTACTCCTGGCCGCAGCATACCCGCCCAGCCCTCCGACAAGCAGGCTAATAACAACGGCAATGGTCATGATATTTTTCATTGTACTCACTATCCTAAAGGTATCCCCCTTTCTTGTCAACCCCTTTTTTCTTGCTTACTTCTTACCGTTTTGCTATTTTTCTCTTATGCCCTGAGTTTATGCTGATATTAGATAATTTCAGGTATGATAGACAATTCTGAGGCAGAGTAAGAAGATACGAGCGGGTACCTCAATAAATTTAAAAAGGTCTCCTTGTTTCTTCTTTACTCTGTGGTAAACCCCTTACTGCACGAGCAAAATTACCACCATACTAAGTGGAATAAAAAAAGCGGTAAAAATAAGGATAAAGCTCCAGATATGTGGAAGTTTCATTTTTGACGTACGCTTGGCCCGCTCTATCGCAAAAACGATCAGAAGAAAATAGATGTACAAAATAAGAAGCAGAAAAATAAAAAATAGTTGGACAATAAAAATAAAGTTCATACCGGTTCAAGATCCGTTCTTTTGTGCTGTTTTATTGAATGCTCATTCACGATGTATTCGATTTTTTGCGCATTTGAGGGCGCTTCGAAAACAAACGGTTCGTTGTGTTCAATATTTCCAAAATGGATATACACATCCTCAATTCCTAAAAGATCATAGATAAAATTTGATGCTTTGCTGTCAACTTCACATTCCAAAAGTTTTTCCAGAAAAACCTCTTCCATATAATATCCGCCAATGCGGAAAAAATGAATGTGAAGTAATCGTTTATTGGTAATAATATAAAACTGAAAATACCATCGCATGAAAATAAATACTCCCGCAACCAAAACTATACAAAGTAAAGTAACAATTGTGTACGTGCTCATTTCGTGGAGTTGTGACAACGGAAGAATATGCGCGTTCTGCAGTACCAGAGATATGAGAAACGAAACCGACGCAAGAATGAGAACCAGAACCAGAAACGGTACAATCAGAACAACCCAGTGTTGCCTTTGTACGATCCGAATGGTTTCATTGGGAAAAAGCTGTAGGGCTCCGAAGTGCTCAAGCGGGTGAATTTTGTGGGTAAATAATATTTTTTCTTTCGTTTTGCTCCACATATCTGCATTATATAACTTTCCCGTTTTTTTGCTTGACAAAATAGAACTGGATGCGGCGCGCCCCTAAAACCTGGGAGGGTTGTCATAAGACAAAGGGGCGCGCCGCGATTGTTGCGAAGCCGTCCGATCCTTTTGGGATCAGAAACGCTTTGAAGCGTCTTTGAGCGGTTTTGCAACACCAGTTCAGCATCAACTCGCCGAACCAACGACCAGACCCGAGGGTCCGCCATCAGCATCTGTTAGAGCACTAATAAAGGTAGAACGAGCAATCGTCAACTTGCCTCCATTGACCCAGCGTGGGTTGTCCTTACGAACATTGGCAAGTTGATTCTCGTTCCGCTGATCCGGGTCGTTAACGACAACGTCACCCTCCGGTGTGAAACCGGTGACAACCACAAAGTGGTCGCCATAGGCCTCCCCTCGTCCAAGATCATTTCCATGAACAAGGACAATAACCGGTTTACCGGAAACAACAGCTTTCTGGATAGTTAAAAGCAGTGTATTTCCGGAAGAAGATCCGATACGCTCGGCGGATAATCCGAACCGAGGCATGGCGTTTATCATCTGCTGATACGTTGTGTCAGCAGAAGGACGACCCGTATTGCCGGTTGCTTGACGCACCCCTGCGATCATATCTTTTGAGAAATTCTCAAAATTGAAATCGTGATAATAGTA
>DATIIG010000073.1:0-5583 GCA_035479835.1 Saccharimonadales bacterium (SeqCode)
AAGAACCACCGGTTTTGATACAAAACAGCAAATTTACTGTGCGATTCTGGGCGGAAAAACTCTGGCCGTACCCAATGCGACTTGTACATTTGCCGACGGATCGGTCTGCACCGATGATGATCTCTGGAACGGACTTTGCCAAAAGGGTGCTACGAAATAAACTCCGAAATTACTGCGCGTATTGAGGTTTGAGAATTGTTGAAAGCTGCGATAAGGGAGTGGTGACGGTTCTTGTCCCCGCGGCGCCCGGTCCGACCTGATAGGGATTGAAAACCAATACTAAATTGTTCTGCTTGAGCAAAAATTCCTGAAAATTCTCCGCCTTTGCTGACGCGCCGTCTTTGACAAAAGACGCGTAGTCTAAATTCATTTTCTTGTACTGCGCGAGCAAATCATCGGTGGCGAGTTTTGAAAGCGTGTTTACGTAGTCACCCGATTTAAAAAGATCGGAAATTTTAAGCTGTTTTCCCTCCGCAACGTCATAATTAAAGGTCAGATTGTAATTGTTGGGGTGCGCGGCACCCGCCTGATAATCTGAAACATTGAGTTGTAAACTTATAATTTTACTGCTGACCTGTCCTGTTTCAAATCGGACTGTTAAACCGCTTTTCAAATTGTATTGTTTTACAAACGGCGCTTGCGCGGACGCAGTGGCGGAGCTTTTGAAATCATTGACGAGTTTGGTGACCATCATTTGGATTTTTCCGTTAACGTCGTTTTGTTTTTGAGCGTCAAGACCATTTACAAACGGATACTGCACGTCAATCGTGTAGCGGTTTTGCGTATTTTCATCTTTTATCGTTTTTGTTACTACGGTGACATTTGCGGTTTTTGTAACGGGCGCGTACGCGGATTTGGGATTTGCGTGCATGAAAAGAAAAACGCCAAGTAAAATGACAAGTGCTGCGGCAATAATCAAACTTATTTTTCCCGTGTTCATATTTTTCAGTATTTCAAAAGCAAATCAGAATGTCAACCCCGAATTTATCGGGGTCAAGACAGCAAACGCGCGCCGATTGCGGGCCGGTTTTCAATAATTTGCAAAACATACGCAAGACTTTTTAAAAGCTTTGAAACTTTTTTTGTGTCTTTTTGCCGACAAATGACATGAATATTTTGTCCGGTGTTAAACGTAAAGTAAATTGACAGTCCATCACTTCTCCACTGTTTGATTTGATTTAAAAGTTGCTGGCTCTGCGGCAGTAAATACGAAAGCGGCGGAGTTGAACTTGTCATAATACTTTGCATTTCGATGGCTTCCTTCTCAATGAGTTCCCCGAATTTTTCGAAATTTTGTTCTTGAATAAATTTTTTACACTCAGAAATTTTGTTATCAATATTTTCCAGTCTTTTTTCAAAAAGAGGACTGCTTTGAGCAAATGTGTGACCTTTTGCAGTCGGAATATATTTTTTCTCTGTGCTTACAATAGCAACAATGTCAATTATGTCAAACCACTCAGGCGGAAAAATCGAAACCGCGTATGAGCTTTCATTTGAGTCTCCGGCAAACCACTCCACAAAGCCATCCGGAATGCTTCGGGCTGCGGATCCTGAACCCTGCCGCGCAAGAATTGAGAGTTCTTTTTCTGTGAGCTTTAAACCCGCGGCGGTAGCGGCGGCAAGTGTAAGTGCCGCAAACCCCGACGCCGAAGATGAAAGGCCCGTGTCCGAGGGAAAATTATTTTCCGAAATTACTTTTGCATATGCAGTAATCCCTGCCAGTTTTCTTATTCTATCCAAGTGTTCAATGATTCTTGTTTCAAACTGTTGTTTTTCGCTTTTCGCTTTTCGCTTTTCGCTTTTTATCATTTCTATCTCGTCTTTCTCCAAACTTTCATCAAACGCTACCGTTGTTGTCGTCAAAAGATTGCTCAAATTCATCGAGATGCTGCCGTTTGTCGGAATGCGAAGTTTTTCGTCTTTTCGTCCCCAATATTTGATAAACGCGATGTTTGAGGGCGCGGTCGCGGTTGCTTTTTTCATCAGAAGTCCAGTTTCACCCCGTCCGCATTTGTCAAAACGTCAATAACCTGTCCGCCCGCGGAAGTGAGAGCGGAAGTGACTGCTGCTTTTGTTTCATCAGAAACTATTGCAATCATACAGTCCCCGCCTCCCGCGCCGGATAATTTCGCGCCCAGCGCGCCTGCATTTTTTGCGGCAGTAATCAGGCTGTCAAGTTTCGGTGTTGAGACGCCAAGTTTGGATAAATACTGCTGGTTTTGATCCATCAGCTCTCCTACTTTTTTCCAGTCTTTCTTTAACACGGCTTCTTTTCCCTGACTCACGATATATCCGATCGCGTCAAAAATTTCTTGCCGAGCGGTTTGCGCAACTTGCGAAACTTTTTGTATCATCGAAACAGTGTCGGCTTTTTCACCGCTGTACGCCACAATAAGGGGAAAGTTTTTTTCCTCCGCGGTTGTATCTTTACTTTTTTCGTCAAACCCGATCTGCTCGATAGTTTTGCCGCCGGTGAGAAAATAAAGCGTTCCGCCGTAAATTGTTGAAGCAACATCAAACCCCGAACCGCTTCCCTGTACTTCAAGAATTGTTTTATAACAAAGGTCAAAAATTTGCGCCTCCGTAAATTTTACTCCGAAAATCTCAGTCAGTCCTTTGATTACGCAGACAGTGACGGCGGACGAAGAACCGAGTCCGAAATCCGAAGAAAATGAAGAAGTCTCCACATGAATACCCGGAATAGTGCCGTACACCTGAGCAAAATTTTTGACCGCGGTTTCAACAAATTGCACACCTTTTGGCGCGTCTTTGTCACCCAGACCTTTGAGCGATTCGGTGTGATGGAAAATATTTAAATCCGGCGCGTCAAGGAGCAAATACGGCGCGTTTTCCAGAGAACTTACTTTGACACTGGCGCGTTTTGAAATCGCGGTGACAATGCATGGATGATCGTAGATTACGGCATGCTCGCCGAAAAGCATCAGTTTTCCCGGAGCGGAAATTTTTACACTTTCACTCATTCTATTTTTAAACCTTCTTCTCCCAGTCTTATTTCATTATATGGTAAATTGAAGGATGCGGCAATCTCTGTAATAACTTTTTTGTTTTTGTGATAAACCAAAAGCACTCCCGTTCCTTTTTTTATTCCTCCCCCGCCGCAGATTTTGGCTGCCCCTCCGGCTTTTTCAATAGCTCTGATAACTTTTTTTGCAAACGCTGAAACAACACCGATTTTTTCCAGATTTCCCT
Source organism: Saccharimonadales bacterium (SeqCode) (assembly GCA_035479835.1). Classification (GTDB taxonomy): domain Bacteria; phylum Patescibacteriota; class Microgenomatia; order Levybacterales; family UBA12049; genus DATIIG01. The sequence continues at coordinate 3,211 of DATIIG010000073.1, forward strand.
GCGCCGATTTGATTATCTGCGCCACTGAACTTTTATTTGCTTTCAAACTTTTGATAAGTGTATTTGCTAATTTCTCCTGATCTTTCAAAAATTTGTCAACAACTTCAGGATTTTTTTTATATAGTTGTGCGACGTGTTCTACCATAATTTTTGTTGACTCTTTCGGGGTACCACTATTTATAATGTAAAAATTATTTAAAAGGCTGACGCGAGCCGGTCCGCTTGAAAGTGAACTGAAAGTCGGCATGCTGATATTTGGATTTTTTTTAAACTCTGATCGCCGACTTTCACTTAGGGAGGATGGCACTAGCTTTGATGATTGCACCAAACTACGCCGAGCGTCACTTTCAACGCGCGGCCGGCGAGCAGTTAGACTTTTCCGATATGCAATCAATCCTCCATAACAACTCGCCGTGTTATCCCCGCCCGATGGATTTCCGTGCTGAATTTTTTCTATTTCAAACGCTATTTCATTTATGATTTTTTTATCAAACGGTTTTTTGAGAAACAGCGTTATCGCGCCGGCAACGCTCACTGCAATCGCGGCAGACGACCCCAGGCCGCAACCGATCGGAATTTCGCAGTTAATTTCAAGAGTAAATCCGGACGCTTTCGGGTTTTTATAATATGAAAGCGCTTTTGAAACGGCAAGTGATGGAAACTTTGAGCGTTTCAGTTGTTTTGAAATGATTTTTATTTTTTTATCTTTTCGCGGCGTGAGCATGACAAAACAGCGTTTGTTTATTGCTGCAAGTACAGCAGATTTTCCATAGACAACCGCGTGTTCACCGATGAGGTGAATTTTGCCGGGAGAGGAAACTTTTATTTTCATAAGGGGCGAAACTTTATCGCGTACGGGATGACGCCCTCTTTGTCGGTCACGCTCATTTTTCGTAGTATCGCCTCGACTTTTTGCCCGCTTTTTAAGTGCTTTTTTTCAGAGTCAACCAGCTGCCCGATTGTCATTTTTCCGTCATCAAATTTGACAATCACCACCGGATACGGCGCTTGCTCCGAGAAACCGTTTGGAGGAATCCGCACTACCGTAAACGTGACAATTTTGCCCGTTTTTCCAAGCATTTTCGCAAATTCTTTTTGTCCCCGCCACAATTTTACCGGTGTTTGTTTCATATTCCTAAAATGTGAACTGCCGCCACGGCTCCGCTGCCGCCGACATTGTGTGTTAAACCGATTTTTGCACCTCTCACCTGCCGCTGCCCGGCATCGCCGCGCAACTGCTCAACAATTTCAGCGATTTGTTTTACTCCTGTCGCGCCCACAGGATGCCCGCATGCTTTCAGCCCTCCCGAAGAATTGACGACCAAACCCGAACTTTTTCCCAGTGTAAATTTTCCTGATTTTATGTCTTTTGCGCCTTTGCCCTTTTGAGAAAATCCCAAATCCTCAAGCGCAATAATTTCGGCGATTGAAAAACAATCATGCACTTCCGCAACGTCAATATCTTTTGCCCCGACTCCCGCTTTTTTGTATGCTTTTTCTCCCGCGATAACTGCCGCCTCAAGCGATGTGAATGATTTTCTTTTGTGAAGACTCAAAGTATCCGTGGCGACTTCGCTTGCCAAAATGTGAACAGGTGTTTTTATTTTTGAAATTAAACGCGGATCGCTTGTCAAAACAACAGCTGCCGCTCCGTCCGACACGGGCGAGCTGTCCAAAAGCTTGAGAGGATCGGCAATTTTTGTACTTTTGAGAACCTGCGCGACCGTTACCGGAAACCGAAACTGCGCTTTGGGGTTAAGACTTCCATGATAATGATTTTTCACCGCGACATACGCCATGTCTTCTTCGGTTATGTGATATTTTTGCATGTACGAGCGGGCAATCAGCGCGTAGAGTCCCGGGAATGTCGCGCCCGCCAACCGCTCCGCCTCACTCCCCGCCGCCATAAGAGCAGACGTCACATCACCCGACTCGTGATCGGTCATTTTCTCAACTCCCAAAACCAGAACCGTTTTATAAACTCCCGCCAAAATACTGTTAACCGCGTTGTGAAGCGCAAGCGCGCCTGACGCGCACGCGCCTTCGAGCTTAAACGCCGGAATATTTGCAAACCCTTTGTGCTCGGCAAAAAAACTTCCCAAATTTTCCTGATTTCCCAGAATTCCCGAAAGCATATTTCCCACAAACGCCGCTTCAATTTGCCGCGGTTCTACACGCGAGCTTAAAAGCGCTTCTTCAATTGCAACACGCGCGATTTTTGTGGGACTGAGGTCCCAAAGTTCGCCAAACTTTGTCATCCCCACTCCCAAAATTGAGATATTCATAGATTAATTTTGTCCATGGTTTTATGTTTCTTAAAAGATTTTATTATCATAATATTTTTGAATCATGAATCAAGAAGCATGAATTAAG
>DATIIG010000074.1:0-13112 GCA_035479835.1 Saccharimonadales bacterium (SeqCode)
TCCAGGATATTTATGAAAAACACGAAGGGGAAAGTCCGGAGCGGGTGTTACTCGGCGATTTGCCGCTTCTGGTAACGGTTGTTATTTGGATTTTGTTGGTTATCGGCATTGTCTACTTCATCGCCCCGTAACTGCTAAGAGCTTTCGATTTGTTTTATTACCTCCTGTATAGCATCAAGATCAGTAATAATTGCGTCATGTCCTTTTTTATCCAATTCAATATTTTTTGCTCCCTCTAAATAGCTGCTTTCTTTTGACCAAATAAGAGGATCGAATTGGGGAAATATAGATACGATTTTGCTATTAGCACTATTATTTTCTTGAAGTTTTTTAAGAAGCTTGCTATTGGGTGAAAGCTCCCGGTATGATTTGTGCGGAACAAGTTTTGCTAATTTTCCTCCCGCAAACGGCGTTGCAATTGCGATTATTACTTTTATTGCATTATCATATTTTTCGTCCAATAAAAGATATTTTCCAATGAGCCCTCCTTTGCTGTGCCCTACGATAATAATGTTTGTCAGGTTATTTTTATCAATCACTTCCCCAACAAGTCGTGCTGATTTTGCAATGTCGGTAAAATTATGACCGAGGCTTGGAACAATGTATACGGGGTAACCTTTTAAGGAAATTAAATCACCAAATTTTCTTAGCATGCGCCACGTATGAGTAATACCGGCTAAAATAATAACAGGCGGTTTGCCTTCAACTACATATCCGAGGTAGTGATCCGGAGGTTCATGCTGCCAGTAATTTACCAGCTTGTTTTTAATATGGTGCCACTTGTTTTGCACACTGTAAGTATAGCAAACTACTGTTTCTGCGCGTATTGGCTACTGACCCAGCCCAGTGTTCCGTCCGTCAGTTTTATCTGATACCACCCGCTTTGCTCTGATACCAAATCAAAACTTTCCCCCGGCGTAACGGTTGTTAATCTCGTTGAGGTAACATCCGCCTGCGCGCGGACATTTAAAAAACCGTTGGGTGTTTGAAGAATTGTTATTTTTGCAGTAGGAGTCGGAGTTGCGAAAGGCGACGCAGACGGCGCGGGAGTCGGAGTCGGGGCGGAAAGATTAATTGCCAAATACACGGTTACCGTTACTTTATAGCCGGGTCTTGTGTGAATACGGATAAGCTTATCTTTGTAGCCGTCACGGCTGATACGAATATCGTGGTCAGACTCCGTCGTGTTTTTTAAAAGAAGCGGCGTTATACCAACAGCGCTACTGTCCATGGTTACTTGCGCGCCCTGCGGAAATGATGTTATCAGCACCTGCAAATCTGATTTAGAAGGCAAACCGGAAAGCCCGATGATTGACCCTTCGGACTGACTTTCTTTCCCAAACAGCCAGTCTACAGCGGTTAACGTCGAGCCGGTAATGGTAATTTTTCCCTCAAACGGAGGCAGATCGCTTTGCAAAGGAATAAGTTTGATCGTGTAATCACCGGAGGGAAGCATTTGCGAAAGCGAACATAGACAAAGCGGCGTTTTACCGATCGGTTTTCCGTTTATGTATACGCTGCTGTTGGGGGTTGCGGTTGCCTGCAGTTCTCCTTTATCGGCATTTCTGTTGTTAATAATTGTCACAATCCCAAACCCCAAAAAAAGAAAAAATAAAGGAACTGCGAAAAACAACCATCGTTTCATACAAAAGTGACTTCAACTATACCATATTTAGCGTGCCCAAACAACGAAAAAAGCATTGATTACCGGCCCTTTCTATGATGTAATACAACTATGAAGCGATTAAATTTGCTGCTTACCTTAACGTCTCTGACCGTTCTTCTGGTTACGGTTGAACGGTTTTCGCCGACAACCAAAATTATTTTACAGCCCTACAGTTTTTTGAGACTTCATGAAGTTGTGCAAATGCTTGTTATTATTTTACTAAGTCTTCTTATACCGTTTTTTATTCTCAAACATCTCTCCAATAATTTTGAAAGTTTAAAAACAAAACGGGGTACTATGCTTGCTGCTTTGTTTATCATCGGAATTTACTTAAACGCCACGGGAAACGGCGTGCATGAAGTCGCAAGTTTTTTGTTTAATAATTTTTGCGATACCAAAGTTGTTGCCGGTGGGTTTTGCGGCAGCGCGTTTTTCAATGATTATTATTTCGGCAATATTGTGTATTTTATCGGCGCCATTTTATTCACAGTCCCTTTAATTCTTTTTGAAAGATCAAACCCTGAAAAATCATTTCGCAGAAACGACTGGATAGTTTTGGAAATAAATGCAATCGTTTACGCGCTTACCATTTTTGCCTACGCGGGGTTTGATAGAGTTTTGGTCGGGCTTTGGTATAGCATCATTGCAACGATAATTATTTTATTTTTACTTTTTACATCCAAACAAAAATTTAAATATCTCCCTTTTACGGTTTACTCTGCAATCGTCTATATTCTCGGCACCGCCGCATCACTTTTGGTTCGTTTCCATTAAAAAACCCCGATTTAATCGGGGCTACATTTTCTTTAGAAATTAAGAATTAGAAATTAAAAATTTATTTTAGTATCCCATGTCCATGCCGCCGGGGGGCATTGCGGGTGCTTCTTTTTTCTCCGGAATGTCGGTAACGAGTGCTTCGGTTGTCAAAACCATCATGCCCACACTGACCGCGTTTTGCACTGCGCTTCTGGTTACTTTTGCAGGGTCAACAATTCCTGCTTCAATCATTGAGCCAAACTGCATAGTGAGCGCGTTAAAACCAAAGTCAATAACTTTTTTATTTTCCTCAACCGTTCGAACAACCCATCCTTCATCAACGCCGGCATTTTTTGCAATACCGCGGATCGGCTCTGCCAAAGCTTTGTATAAAATATCAATGCCTGTTTTCTCATCATCGCTTTTGACTATATCTTTTAATTTCGGCAAAACTTGGCGGGCTTTGAGAAGCGCAACGCCGCCGCCCGGAACTATCCCTTCCTCAAGTGCGGCTTTTGTCGCCGCGACCGCGTCATTGACGCGCTCTTTTTTGTCTTTGAGCTCAATTTCTGTTGCCGCGCCGACATTAATAACCGCAACGCCGCCTGCAAGTTTTGCAAGCCGTTCCTGAAGTTTTTCCCGGTCAAACTCCGATGTCGTTTCATCAATTGCCCGCTTTAACTGCGCTATGCGCGCTTTGAGTTTTACTTTATCTCCTTTGCCGCCGATAATGCGTGTCGTTTCTTTGTCAGCCCAGACTTTATCCGCTCTTCCGCAGTCTTCCAAAGTTACGCTTTCAAATTTTCGTCCGGTGTCTTCCGAAATAACCGTTCCGCCGGTTAAAATCGCGATATCCTCAAGCATTTCTTTTCGCCTGTCACCAAATCCCGGCGCCTTCACTGCCAGAGTATTAAATGTACCGCGCAGTTTGTTAAGCACCAGTGTTGCCAGAGCTTCGCCTTCAATATCATCTGCGATAATAACTAAATTTTTTGAAACTTTAACGAGGTTTTCCAAAAACGGAAGCAGCTCATTCAGAGCTGAAACTTTTTTGTCGGTGATAAGAATATAGGGATCCTCAATTTCCGCTTCCATACGATCGGGGTTGGTAACCAGATAAGCCGAAGCGTAGCCTTTATCAAATTCCATACCTTCTTTATAATCAATTGATACATCAAGCCCGCGGCCTTCCTCAACGGTAACGACTCCGTCTTTTCCGACTTTGGTCAGTGCCTCGGCAATAAGTCCGCCAATTGTCTCGTCTTGCGCAGAAATGGTCGCAACTTTTGCAACGTCGGTATCTTTTACCGTTTTTGCCATCGCTTTAATTTCTTTAACAACAGCCTCTGCTGCTTTTTCCATACCGATGCGAAGGATCATGGGATTTGCGCCCGCGGTGACATTTTTAAAACCGGTATTGATGATTGCCTGCGCAAGCGCTGTTGCCGTGGTTGTTCCGTCTCCTGCAACGTCATTGGTTTTTGAAGCTGCTTCTTTCACCATCTGCGCTCCCATATTTTCAAACGGGTCCTGGAGTTCTATTTCTTTTGCCACTGTCACACCGTCGTGAACAACGTTAGGCGCTCCCCATTTTTTATCCAAAGCAACGTTTCTGCCTTTTGGGCCAAGCGTTGTCACCACCGCATCCGCGAGCTTGTTAACTCCCGCAATCAGTGATGTTCGCGCGTCTGCGCCGTATTTAATTTGTTTTGCCATATTAGTTTATAACTGCCAATATATCGTCTTGTGAAACCAATGTCCATTCTTCTCCCTCAACTTTAACTTCATTACCGCCCCATTTTTTGTACATAACTTTCGCTCCGACTTTGACCACCATCGGGTGCACTTCACCTTTTGGTCCGACTTTTCCGTCTCCTATTGCCATAACTACACCCATTTGCGGTTTTTCGCGCGCTGTTTCAGGAAGAATAATTCCGCTTGCGGTTTTTGCTTCCGCTTCCAGCGGGCGGATAAGCACGTTATCAAAAAGCGGTTTGATTGTTGATGTTGTCTGTTTTTTTGCCATATGAGTCAAAAAATATCACTTGGCGAAAGTGACTGCCAACTTTATACAACAAAAGAAAATTCTTGTCAATATCCTATAGTTGATTTTACGGGACTTGACACAACTTGAATAGTTCTATACGATAATTTTATGCCCGTAACGGGCGCTTATGTCGTTATTTGGAAATAAAAGAGTTCTTCTTCTCGGGTTTCTGGCAATTCTTCTTGTTGCGATACCATTGACGCTTTTTCTGGTGCGCAAACAGCAGGAAGTGCGCTCACGGGCAAATCCCTCAACCACGCTTTCTCTTGTGCAAACGCCCCAAACCGCAAATGTGGGACAGGCTGTGAAGTTTGATGTCATGGTTAATCCCGGACAAAATACCGTTTCCTTTGTTAAATTCACCATTACCTATGACCCGACAAAAGTTTCTGTGGCTCCCTCCGGCCTTGCGGTCAATACCGATCCGACTAACACGCTCTCATCGGTTCTTGAAGGACCGACATACGGCACCGGAAGCGCAACGTTAACGCTTGGAGCAAATGCCGATCCGACAAAAGTTCTGCAGTCTCTGACAAAAATTGCCACCATTACTTTTACCGCGATTGCGTCAACCAATGGTATTCCGACTCAAATTTCATTTGATCAGACAGCAGGCGCAATTAATCAACCCAAAACTCAAGTGCTCTCAACCGCCGGAACCGACCAAACCAATGAAAACGTTCTCTCATCCGCAATTCCCGCGCAACTGACCATTGGCGGTGGCGGAGTTGTTACACCCACACCAACGCTTCCTCCGGTTACTCCGCCCCCGGGCGGCGTCTGCGGCGCCGGGCAGCGCGCATGTACCAATTTTCCCAATCTTTGCTGCGCAAACGGATCCGATTGTAACGCAAATGCAACCGCCTGTCTTCCGATCGGAACCCCAACGCCTCCTCCAAATACAACGGGTGCGGTACCTGTTTGTACAGCGTTGACTGTTGATAAAGCAACATCCGGCACCGCGCCGTACTCACTGACGTTTACCGCAACCGGCACCACACCCAATGCAAGTATCAGCAAGGTGACATTTAATTTCGGCGACGGACCGCTTGCGGATGTAACACAAGGCGGAAATATCGGAACAAACGCGGTAACGGTACAATCACCGCATACCTATAACAGTGCGGGATCGTTTACCGCGACCGCGCTTCTCACCGATAACACCGGTGCAGTCAGCACGCCCTCCGCGTCATGCACGCAAAACATTGTTATTGCCGCGGGAGCAGTCAAACCGGCTCCTACATCACTTCCTATAACTCAGGCAACGCCGATTCCCACAACACAGCCGATACCAAATACCGGTCCGGGTGATACGTTTATCAAAGTCGGCGCGATCGGAGGAATACTCTCGGTACTGGGCGGACTTTTATTCTTCGCGCTTTAATCGGTCTGCAGAATTGTCAAAAGCGCTTCTTGTGGTAAAACAACTTTTCCCGAGGTAATCATTTTTGATTTTCCTTTTTTCTGTTTTTTCAAAAGCTTGTCTTTTCGCGTTCTGTCTCCTCCTGACATTTTTGCCAGTACGTCTTTTCGAAACGGGGAGATTTCCTCACGCGCAACAATCGTTCCGCTTACCACTCCTTGAATAATCTGGCGAAACTGCTGCCTGGGGAGTGCTTCTTTTAACTTTTCGCATTTTACTCTGGCAATTTGAAGCGCTTCATCCCTATACACCAGCTCTGAAAGCACATCAATTGGCGTATCGTTGATTCGAATTTCAATATTCACCAAATCGGCGTTTCGAAATCCGGTAATGTGATAATCGATGCTTGCAAAACCCGCGGAAATTGATTTTATATCATTTGCCAGTCCGCGGATAAACATACTATACGGCATGTCATAGGTTAAAACGGCGCGAGTCAGATGATACGACACGTCAAGAAGTATTCCTTTTCTTTTTTGACACAGTGTCATTAGCCCTCCGACATAATCTGTGGGAGTATAGACAGTCAATTTCATATACGGCTCTTTAAACCCCTCGCCTTCCTTTTCATACAACACATGGGGCATCGTCAAAAGTAAATTGACCTGCTCTTCCTGTTCAAGCCGCTGTCTGACAATATCGGCGTGCAAGAGTCCTAAGAAGCCGACTCGAAATCCGCTGCCAAGATACGATGAATATTCCGGAGAAAATGTTAAAGCCGTGTCATTGAGCGCGAGCTTTTCAAGAGCAACACGCAGATGAATAAAATCATTGGTGCTTTTGGGATACATGCCGAAAAATATCATGGGTTTTGGCGTCGTGTATCCGGGAAGCGGCTGCGTCAAACTATCCGTATGCATGATCGTATCTCCCACGCGAACTTTTCTGATATCTTTCATGCCGGTGGTAATGTAGCCGATTTCTCCTGCCGTAAGCGTTTCGGATTTGGTGAGAAAGGGTGAGAAATATCCGACTTCCGTTGCCTGTGCCTTCACGTTATTTTGAAAAAACTCTACTGAGTCATTTGCCCCGAGGTTTCCGTCAATGATGCGAACATATGCAACAACTCCGCGGTACTCATCAAACACCGCGTCAAAAATGAGCGCGCGAAGGGGATTTTCCAGATCTCCCTTTGGAGCGGGAATTTTTTCAATAATTTTTTCAAGAAGAGCTTCTACGCCGACTCCTGTTTTTGCGCTGACTTTTAAAATTTCTTCTTCTTTAAAACCGAACATGTCGGTAAGTTCTTGTATAACTTTTTCGGTTTGGGCATTTGGCAAATCAATTTTATTTAAAACCGGAATAATGACAAGATTTTCCTTCAGTGCTTCGTAGTAATGCGCCACGGTCTGGGCCTGTATGCCCTGTGTCGCGTCAACCAGAAGTACCGCGCCTTCACACGCCGCAAGAGTTCTTGAAACTTCATACGAAAAATCAACATGCCCCGGTGTGTCAATAAGATTTAACATGTAAACATTGCCGCCAAACTCGTAGTGCATGCGGACAGGAGCAAGTTTTATGGTAATGCCGCGCTGACGCGAAATTGGATTTTGGTCAAGAAACTGTTCCTGCAGTTTTTCTTTTGCAATCGTGTGTGTCAGCTCCAAAAGCCGATCAGAAAGCGTTGATTTCCCGTGATCCACATGCGCAATAATCGCAAAATTTCGAATATTTTTTTGCTCCATATAATGTTTGATCAGATATTCAAGTAGTATACGAGCCGCAAGTTCGAAAAGCAAACGAGCTACTAGCTCAAGATCTGAAAAATGTACTTGCTTTCTATAAATTGAATTAGCATACTAGTACTATATGACAAAGTATTTCCTCGGAGAAATTATCTCAATTGTTTGTTTCATTTTGTATATAATAATTAGCCAAAATATTCATACAGGGCAAAATGCGTTAACTAATGGGTTAATTTTTGTAGTTTTTCTAATTATACTTCTCTCAACATTTATTGTATTTCCTGCAATGATTCTGCTTTCTTTAAAAGATTTCCTTTCAAAAATTGGCTCCGGAGAAAATTCACACAGACTAAATAGAAGAAATTATTTTATTGGCACTGCTATAACTACAATAGTTTATATATGTTTCTCAGTTATTTTGCACGGTCACAGAAGTATTCTTATTTCTTCTTTGGTTATTGTAGCAATAGCTGTTTTTCTCCTTTTTGATTTATCAATAACCATTCGCAGACTACATGATATAGGATATTCTGGTTATTATTTACTACTTAAAATAATTCCTTTGGTAAATCTTTTTCTTTTCTTCCTTTTGTTCTTTAAAGAAGGAAACAAGGAACCAAACAAATATGGTAATCCTCCTCTCTCAACAATTAGCTTCCCAAGAGATTTATTAAGTTTCTCTGATATTACAAATTCTGGTTGACGTGGGGTTCGATCATTTCGCTTCGTATTCCCAAAATTTCTCTCCAGTTCCCGATTTTTTTAAACAAAAGTATAAACATCATCGCTTCTTTCACATCAAAAAGCCATGTCAGAAAAAGATACAGCATTAGACCTGCCAAACTGGAAATGCCGGTGAGAAGCAGTAAATTTATCGTGTGCGTGGTGTCAAAGACAAGCTGATCCAGAAGTTTGATCGGGATGTAGAGCGCAAATCCTGCACACAAAGTGGCAAGAAGAATTTTGGTTGATGAAAAAAGAAGCGGTGTTCTGGCAAGGCCTTTAACTTTGCGGTCTAAAAAATATAACAGAACAACAAGATACACGATATACCCGATTGAATACGAAAGCGCAAGCGCCTCAATTCCTTGATGAAAATTAAGCACCAGCAAAGCACCTACCAGTATGGTAATGACAAGACCCAGTGAGTTCACAATAAGCGGTGTTTTGGTATCATGCAGCGCGTAAAATCCACGTGAGACCAAATAAATTAAAGCCTGCGCAAAAATAGAAAGCGAAAAATACGCAAGCGTGTTTCCCGTTGCCACGGTTGCCTGCCAGTCAAACTGTCCCGCTCCGAAAACCAAACGAACTACAGGAATACGCAAAACCAAAAAAAGCGCTGATATGGGCAAAACCAAATACAGCGTCTGGGTAAAGCTTGTGGAAAATGTTGCTCGGAAAAGCTCGGGTTTGTCTTTTTCGCGCGACAAAATCGGCAGACTCGCTTGAGCGATCGTTTGACCGAACAGCACAACCGGAGCAAACATCAGCGTCTGCGCGTAGTTTAAAATCGCGTAGTTTCTTCCCGCGTTTGCAAGAAACGATACAAGACCCAAAATCGCAATAGCACTGAGCTGCGTCACGCCGATTGCAACGGTTCGGGGAAGCATCAGGCGCAACACTTCCGGCACTCCTTTTGTTTTTATCGCAAGCGAGGGGAAAAACGAAAAACCGACTTTCTTTGCCATAGGAATTTGCATCAGTACAAAAATAGCAGCGCCGATTAATACACCATACACCGCGGAAAAAATTCCAAATCTGCTGCCAAAAAGCACAATCCCCATTACAATGCCCAGATTATAGAGCGCCGCGGCAATGCCGGGAATAAAAAAATGATTGTACGACTGCAAAATTGCCGTCAAAAAACTTCCCAGAATAAATAAAAGCTCGCCGACTATGATGATACGCATCAGAGATGCCATAAGCGCGATTTGGTCGGTACTAAAGCCTGATCCGGGGTTGAGAAGATGCAAAAAAAACTCCGGAAACGCAAACAGAATAATTGAAACTATGGAAAATAAAATCATGCTGATTGAAAGAAGCGTTGATGCCATTTTGTATGCTTCTTTTTCCTCGTTGCGGGTCAAAAAATCCGTAAAAACGGGAATAAACGCGGATGAAAGCGCGCCGGCAATAATGAGTTGAAAAATCGCGTCGGGAAGTTTTGACGCGACCAGATACAGTCCGGTTCTGGCTCCGCCAAACTGCGCAAACATGAGCCGCTCGCGGATAAGTCCCAAAAACTGGGACAAAAGAAGTGTTGCCATCACAACAAAAGCGGCCGAGATGATGTTGGTTTGCCGCCGTGTTAAAAGAGCGATGCTTTTTTGAAACAGACCCGCCATGCTTGCGAATTACAGTATAGCATGCTAAAATGCTGCCATGCCAGTGATAAAATCAGCAAAGAAAAAACTGCGTCAGGACAAAAAGCGCACTATTGTCAACAAAACGCTCAAAGAAGCGTTTGTCAAAGCAGTCAAAAAAGCGCGCAAAAATCCCACCGAGAAAGTCCTTCAGGAAACAACAAGCATTATTGATAAAACAGTTAAAGCAGGCATTATTCACAAAAACAAAGCGGCACGACTCAAATCTTCTCTTGCCAAAGCACTCGCCCAAAAACACCCGCGAGCATCAGCACCGGCGGCAAAAGTTACTAAACCAACGGCAAAACCCAAATCCCCCGCCAAAAAATCCCCGAAGAAGTCCTAATTTGATTGAAGCTACTCTTTTTGTTCGCCGGTTGCAGCATTTCCCTCAATAATATTTTTCCGAAACCCTTCAATTTTCTTAACCATCAGAGGTTCTAACATATCAATCTCTTTTTCAAATTCATCTGGGTTTTTATACTTCTCTTCTATTCTTTGTAAACCACTTATGTCGGCAAATGCTTCAATAATATCTTTTGGCTCACCTTCATGTCCAGGTATTGTTACACCTTCGTTATGAAACCAGGACTTTGCAGCATTTTCTCCGTACTCATGAAAGTTAAACATGTGAATGACTCGATTTGCTTCTTTCCATTTTGCAATTGTTGTTGTAATGCGGGTTGCTTGAGCTGTCTCTCCCGAAGACGCAACAACACCTACGGCTCCCATATATAGTTCGTCTTTCCAAGCGGTTGCCATTTCTTCTCTCACTTCCGCAGGACCGATGTCCGCAATTTGTTGGATGCGCAGTCCGTATCCCGGGACTTCAACTTTTTCTGTTGTCAAATCGGGATCATGAAACAATGCTTGCGCTACTTTTTCCCGCCCCAGCACACCGGAGAGAATAACGTGCACTTCTGCGTTGGGATTATATTTAGCTCCTTGCGGCTGTACGGCCATATTGCATATATAACATTGTTAACAATAGCATGTCAAGATAATATTTGCTTTTACGCTGAAAATATGGTATATAGTAATTATTATGGCTGAAGCACCTATTCCAAGTGAAGCACGAGGTCCAATAGAAAAACCTGTTACATTAGATGCTCTTAGACAAGCAGCTGAAGCAGGATATTATTTTGAAGTGCGCAACACAATAAGATTTGCTGTTTCTCCGGTATCTGCTGCAGAAGGTGGAAATCTTTTAAATATTGCTTTAGGGGTTCAAACCGATAGATTAGAAGCAGAGTCTAAAGTACTCCAAGGTTTAGCTGATCTCTCAGATGACCCAAACTGGCAAGGCATATTTGGTACCCGAGCAACTGACAGGAGGGTACAAGCTGAAGCAAATCGTAGAGAAATTGACACAAGTAACGAAGCAATAGAACATCTACGCGGGACCTCTATACCTTTCTATTTAGCACCTCAAGAATCATAAATAAGAAGATAAATTTCCTTTGACAAAACCCCCGAAATTGCCTAGACTGATATAGCCATGGCAAATCAAAAAGCGGTGAAACATCCTGCGATTAATTTCGTTGCAAAACAGCGCGGTGTTTTTGACAAGTTTATTGACTGGTCACTGACCGTTGGGCGCGCGATTGTGATGATCACCGAAATTATTGCCCTTGTTGCGTTTCTCTACCGGTTTTCGCTTGATCGAACCCTTGTTGATTTGCACGATCAGATAAAACAAAGAGCAAATGTTGTCTCGTATCTGAAAAGCAGCGAAGAAACGTATCGAAGTCTTCAGGATCGCATCAGCTACGCAAAAACATACAGCACGCAAGGGCAAAAACAAGTAAAAGTATTTCAGGATATTTTAGGTCTTGTCCCCTCAACCCTTATTGTACAAAGCATCACTCTCAATGACACGACGCTCAAAATTGACGCAAACGCGCTTTCTGTCTCAGGGCTCACGACATTTGTCAACGCGCTTCGAAGTTACAAAGGAATTGCGAGCGTAAGCGTGGACCGAATAGAAAATAATCCCTCAAGCGCTCTTATTAGCATCAGTCTTACCGCGACCATGCAAAAACTATGAATATAAAAAATAAAATAACGCTCAGCGAAGTAATTAAAGACAAAAATTATCTGCGAACGCTTTTGCCAAAAGAAAAGCGAACCAGAGAATTTACCACCCTTATTTTTACACTTATTGCGCTTGCTCTGTTTGGCATCTTTGCCATTAGCCCGACTATTTCCACTATTTTGAGTTTGCAGAAGCAGCGGGATGATAGTGAATTTGTGCTCGCTCAACTGCAGCAAAAAATTAAAAATATTTCGTCTCTTCAAAAAAACTATGCACTCATTCAAACCGACGTACCCGTTATTCTCTCCGCAATTCCGCAAACGCCCGGCGCGCCGCTTCTTTTGGCGCAGATACAGTCGGTTGCCCAAAGTACAAGCGTGAAACTGACAAATCTTCAAGTCTTTGCGGTTGAACTCACGCCGCTTTCGGCTGCGGGTAAAGCCCCCTCATTTACATTTTCCATGACGGCGCAGGGGCCCCAGCAAAATCTGACGCAGTTTTTAACTGCTCTTAGCGATATGCAGCGAATTCTCACGTTTGACGTGCTTGCGATAAATAGCACAACGGGACAAAATGAGCAAAGCAGCTTGACGATTCGCGGCAGCGCGTATTTTGTTAACTAAACTATGAAACAAAAAGACATACTTCTTTTTATCGTTCCGATGTTTTTTCTTGTTGTTGCATGGATTGTCTTTACGTTGTACCATAGCGCTGTATCATCAACCGTAAGCGAAACCGTGAGTATGCAAATTCGACCTATTGCAGCAGACTTTGACACAAAAACTATAAACGATTTGAAAAAACGACAAGCAGTTGCGGCTCTTTATACTGCCGCGCTACCAAGTGCAACTCCCACACCCACACCCCCAAGCGCAACTTCCTCGGCAATTCTTTTTGCGCCATCTCCTACGCCTTCGCCCACACCGCTTACTGTACAGACAATAACGGCGTCTCAGGGAGGAAGTTTGAGATGAGAGATTCATTTTGGAATAAAAGAATACCCACTCTTCTGGGGATTGTGCTTATCGCAATCGGCATCGGCACGACAACGTTTCTTCTCAATAGAAGAACAAATTTTTCCGGGCGCGCGGCGCCTTCTGAGGTTCCGCAAAATATTAAAGTCAGCAATATTAC
>DATIIG010000075.1:0-2497 GCA_035479835.1 Saccharimonadales bacterium (SeqCode)
ATCAGTTCCCAGAATTACTCCGTTTACCAAAACATTTTTGAAGGCTTGCGTGTTATAAAGCGCGTTTGATATAACATCCAAAACATAAAACCATGCGCGAATTTGTCCGGTATACTCAACAATAAAATCAGGCGGATAGAATTTCTCAAGCGCAGTACTTTTTTCAAAAGGATAATGTCGCTCGGCAAATGAAGCGCTACCTGCCTCTATCCAGCTGTCCAAAACTTCAGGAACCCTGTGCATTTTTTTACTGCATTTGGGACAGGAAACAGTTATTGCATCAATTTCGGGTTTGTGTAAATCGGTAATTTTTTTGACCGATGCTTCTTCGAGCTCTGCAATCGAACCGGGGACAAATCTTTCACCGCACTCACATTCCCATACCGGCACAGGGCTTCCCCAATAACGGTTGCGGGAAATATTCCAGTCCGGAGCATTCTCAAGACTTTTGAGAAATCTACCGTGTTTAAAATGCGAGGGCACCCAGTTGATATTTTCATTTGTTTTGATCATCTCTGATTTTAACTTCGAAACATTTACAAACCATGCATTAATCGGCGCGTAATAAAGCCGTGTGTGACATCGCCAGCAAAGCGGTACATTGTGAGGTAGATCTTTATCGTCATAAATCAACCCGCGAGATTCTAAATCTTCGTTTACTGCTTTGTTTGCTTTGAGATAGTACAGGCCGCCGAATTTCGGCACATCAGGCTTTATCATTCCTTCTTCGTCAAGATGCATTTCAATATGAATATTATTTTCCTGCATCGCTTTCAAATCTTCCTGCCCATACGCGGCAATTGTCACAACGCCGGTCCCTTCTTCTGCAGTTACAAAATCTCCGGCAATGATTTCAAATGCTTTTTCGCCATCATTAATCGGATAATAATCGAAGTGAGGAACAAATTTTTTGCCGACGAGTTTTGTTCCTTTAAATTCCTCAACAATCTCGTAAGGCTTGTCTGTTAACATTTTCAATGTCGTGTGGGCGAGAATATAATTTTCGTTTCCTTGATGAACTTTTACGTATGTTAATTTCGGATTTACGGCAAGCGCAGGGGTAACAATTTTATTCCATGGAGTCGTAGACCACGCCAGAATAAATGTATCTTTTTCATCTGCCAATTGATATTTATAGGTTGTTGCCGCGTCGGTAATTTCTTTATAGTTATCAGCATCCATTGCGACTTCAAAATTGGAAATCGGAGTCGCGCAGTGCGGACAGTAAAGTGAAACTTTAAGACCCTTGTAAATTAAATCTTTATCGTAGAGCTGTTTAAAAACCCACATGACGCTTTCCATGTAGGAAATATCCCATGTTTTATACGCGTTTTTAAAATCAACCCAACGCCCGACATGATCAACATACCATTCCCATTCAGATGAGATGTCATTGACGTAGTGTTTGCATGCCTCAATAAACTTTTTGACACCGACAACTTCTTCTATGTCGCGCTTCCTTTTAATTTCAAGCTCGTTTTCAACTTTATTCTCAACAGGCAAGCCGTGGCCGTCCCATCCCCAGACGCGACGAACGTGATATCCCTGCATGGTTTTAAATCGCGGAAATAGATCTTTTGCAATGCTGGTTAGTAAATGCCCATAATGAGGAAGACCGGTGACAAACGGCGGGCCGTCAAGAAACGTCCAATTGCCTTTTGGCGCGTCTTTTTCTACAGACTTTTCAAATATTTTATTTTTTTTCCAGAAATTCAGAATTTCCTGCTCGAGTTTTGGGAAATTAACTTTCGGATCAACAGGCTTAAACATGTTTTCATTGTAGCTGAAAAACGCTTAGCCTTCAACTTGAGGAAATTTTGCAAGAAGTTCTTGATATGTTTGAAAGACAAAATCCGCACCGCTGAGATGTGTATCGTTTTTGTTATTGTTGCCAAATCCGCCTACCCTTGCTCCTATGCGCTTTCCCGCTTCAATATCCCCGCTACCGTCCCCGATAACCAGACAAGTTTTCGCAAGTTCTGTAGTTATAAGACCGAAGTGATCGGCAATAACTTCAAAAAGTTTGGGTCCTTTCACAAAAACATCGCTCCCCTGCCGGTTGCCGATTGAAAAATCAATAAAAGGAGAAAAAGAAACATGCTCAATCGTTTTTTTCAAAACATCATCTCTTGTCCCCGACCACACGGCAACTTTTAATCCTTTTTCTTTTAACTTGATGAGAAATTCTTTTGCTCCGGGCAAAACAAGAGGCGTAAAGTCGCCCAAATTCTCCCAAAATTTTTGCTCAAGCTTTTTTGTATCTTGAATTTCTTTTTTGCCAATTTGTGCCGCCGCAACAATTTGAGAATGGAGAGATTTCCCGCTTGAGGCAGTAAAAAGGTCTCCCAACTGCTTCGGATCCGCATCAAAAACAGGAGAAAGTGTGTTGACGAATGTTCTTTTATAAAAAGAAACGCTATCTACCAGTGTCCGTCCCAATCGGAAATAATGTAGCGAACATGTGATAAATCAGGAAGCACGTGTAAAGTATACAATA
>DATIIG010000076.1:0-13583 GCA_035479835.1 Saccharimonadales bacterium (SeqCode)
CTGGGTACGTAACGGTTTCTGACTTTCTAAGAGATTTCGGAGCTCCCGATAAAATTATCCGCGGTTCAAAAAAATACGGCAGCGCATTCGCGACATACATCTACAGTTCAAAGGGCTTTGCGTTTCTTGCCGATATTTACAACAACAATATTCATGATATACAATTATTTGCGCCGATGAGCGTTAATGAGTATTTAAAAAATTTTGGGCAAGATATTGATCCTACGGTAGTGAATAATCAACATGCTGAATAAAAAGCTTATTCTTATTTTTCTTGTTCTTTTTGGAATTATTACTTTAATTTTGCTTTTTCTCACCCTGCGATCTTCCCAAAAAAATGAGATCGCCCCAACCGCATCTCCAACTCCTTTTGTAACACTATCGCCTACTCGCTCTCCATTAATTTCTCTTTCTCCAAGTCCCACAGTCTCTGTCGGGCCGCTTCGTGTTGTAAATATACTTCCTCTTGAGAATATAAACAAACAACAGCTACCTATTCAATTTATTACTATTACATTTAATTACCCTATTCATTCGGCACAAGTTGTATATAACGTTGATCCGTTTGTACAGACGACTATTAAAGACGGCGATCTTCCCAACCAAATTGTTATTTCTCCAAAAAACATATGGCAAGAGGGAATAACAACGATAACCATATCGGTCAATACAACTGCCGTAAACGGAACACACTTACAAGCACCGGTAACGTATAAAATATTTACTGCATTTCCAACAGGTGGAGAATAATTTACCCTTGTACCCGAATCGGCATGATGATGTGAAGAAACGAATTATCGTTTTGAATTTTAAACACACCCGGGTTGAGCGGTCCGGTCATTTCAAAAACCATAATCTCATCATTTATAGTTCCCAAAAGATCAAGCAGATAACGGCTGTTAAACGCAATTTCATTTTCCTCTCCGCTTACTTTTGCTTCTACCTCAACTCTGTTTTCTCCCACACTCGGGCTATTTGCCGAAACAATAATTTTTCCTTTTTCAATACTCCATTTTATGATGTTTGCCGACTCACGGGCAAATATTGCACAAACTTTTGCCGCTTTTTGCATTTCTTCTCTGTCAAAACTCACCTGCGTTGCAAATTCGGAGGGGATAATTTTTTGGTAATTGGGAAACTGTGCTTCAATAAGTCTTCCCACAACCATCGTATCGCCCTGAGTAAACATAACCTGATTTCCCTGTTCCAGCAAAAAAAGCTCTACTTCTTCCCCTTCTTCTTTGAGCGTTAAAAGCTCGCGGATAACACGAGACGGGACAATAATCGGCTTTTCCATTTTCATGGGGGTTTTTTCCTGCGTCGGAATGCTTTTAAGAGACAGGCGATATCCGTCGGTTGCAACAAGCAAAAGTCCCGGTTGACTTGCGGTATCGGCAAGTTTTAATAAAACACCGGAAAGCGCGGGTCTTGAGCTATCCGGACTTGCCGCAAACACAACTTTACTCCACTCCTTCTCAATGCTCTCTTTTTTTAAGACTACCTGCTTGTTTCCTTTTTCCTCAAAGAGTTTGGGGAACTCCGCTGCGTCAATGGTTTGTAAAACCGATTGTATATTTCCGCTTTGTATGTGAAGATTTTTTTCTTTTTGCTCAAGCGTTATTTTATCTGCGGTAATACTGTTGATAAGTTCTAGGAAAAGTTTTGCCGGAATTGTTATTGCTCCCTCATCCTCTATACTTGCGGGAATGCCGGTAATTATTCCTATCTCAAGATCCGTTGCCATGATGGTTAATTTTCCTGCTCGTGCAACAAGTAAGAAATTCAGAAGTATCGGTAATTGGCTTTTTGCCGAAACAGCGTGATTTACAAAAGAGAGTTTTTTTTGTATGTTTTCGGAGAGGATGCTTAACTTCATACTTTATCGTATTCCTATTTGTAGTTGTAGTAGTGTATAGGGAAAAGTGGAAAAAAGCAAGATCGAAAGCCACATATTTGTGGATAAGTTGTTGAAAACTTTGGGTAAAAGAAGTGTAAATCTCGTAAGCTCATATTTTTCCACATTACTGTGTGCGCAAACTCTGTGTTATCCCCACAATATCCTGCACAGCGCTTTGCTTTTGCGCAACCTGTTGTTCAACTTTTTCCACACCATACATGACGGTTGTATGATCGCGTCCACCAAGCAGGTTTCCGATTTCAACGTAGGTTAATTTTTGCTCTTTTTTCAAAAGATACATGGTAATTTGCCTGGCGCGAACAAGAGCGGCGTCGCGCTTTGGACCTTTTAACTGCGTCGGTTTAATATTGTAAAATTCGCATACGTGTTTTATGACATCATCTGGCCGGGAGCGAAGCTCTGCTCTCTGACCCTTTAGTGCTTTTGCCGCAAGCTCCACCGTAGCCTCTTCTCCGGTTGTTGAGGCTTGCGTAATCACGCGAAGTAAAAGCCCCTCAAGGCTTCGGGTGTCAACGGCGGCTTGGGCAATAAGTTTTGCAACATCAATTGGGAGCTCAATATTATATTTTTTTGCTTTAATAAGAAGAATTGCGGTTTTTAACTCAAAATCCGGCTCTTCTACATCAACAGTGAGTCCCCCGGCAAATCGCGAGGAAAGTCTGCTTTCAAGTTTTTTAATCTCACTGGGCGGCCGGTCGGAAGAGAGGATAATTTGTGCTTCGTTATCAATTAAGACATTAAATGTGTGAAATAGTTCTTCCTGCACGCGGTCTTTGCCTGCCAAAAACTGCACGTCGTCAATAATAAGAAGGTGCGCGCTGCGAAATTTTTTCTTCATACGCGCGGTGTCATTTGATCGGATTGCTTCAACGACCTCATTGGTAAACTCCTCGCTTGTTAAGTAAAGGATTTTTTTATCGGGAGTTTTAAGGTAAACCTCGTTGGCAATTGCCTGCATTAAATGAGTTTTGCCTACTCCGGTCGGGCCGTAGATAAATAAGGGGTTGTATGAATGCCCGATGTTTTTTGCAACGGTTTGTGCGGAAACATACGCGAGTTGATTGCTTGATGAAACTGCTAAGTTTTGAAACGTATAATCGGCCCGAACGCGGGGCAAATGACCGATCGGTTTTTTTACTTCCTGCATATCGGAGAACAAAGGGCCGCTGGGGGCCACATTTGCAACGCCGATAGTTTTTGGAATAAAAATAAGTGAGATACTGCTTTTGGTTTGTTTATCAAGCGCTTGTTTTATGACATGAGAAAAACGTTTTTGCAAAAGATCCAAAATCATCGTTGAGGGCGCCGCAATGGTTGCAATATTTTGCTCAAGGGAGAGAAGCGCTGTTTTTTTAAAAAGTGTGTGAAAGTTTGCTTTTGATACCTCAACTTGAATATCGGCAAGTGCTTTTTCCCACAGAGCTTGAAGCTTTTCATCCATCGTTGTAGCAGTGTAAGTATGTGGATAACTTCTGTCAAGATGCACAAATGTATAAAACTGCATCGAAAAATTTTGCATAAACTTGTGAGCCGCACCATTTTTTGCTATACTTACGGCGCATGGAAAAATTTATAAAACTTAAAAAAGTAAAACGAAAAAGAAAACATGGTTTTTTATCACGTGCAAGTACGCACGGGGGGAGAAAAGTTTTAAAGCGAAGACGGGCAAAAAAAAGAGCACGCCTTACCATTTAACATGTTGCAAAGAAAAAACCGCTTACCGGTGAGCGCGCGACTCAGCGCCGCCAAGACCTATTCAACGCAGCTTTTTACGGTCAAAATTGCCAAAAATACACTTGAGTATAATCGATTCGGTTTTATCGTCACCAAAAAAATTGATAAACGCGCGGTAGGAAGAAATAGATTGAAACGGCAGCTTCGCTCGTGCATTGAAAATATTTTGCAAAAAATGATAACCGGATATGACTTTTTATTTTTTCTCAAAAAGGAAGGAGTTGAAGTTCCGACTGCGCTTTTTTGCCAGACCCTTGAGATGCTTTTTACAAAAGAGCGACTTTTTTTATGAAACAAATTATTTTTCTTCTTATCGGCGTATACCAAGTAGCGATCTCGCCGTTTTTAAAAACGGTGTTTGGAACAAAAAGGTTTTGCCGTTATACGCCGACGTGCTCGCAGTACGCAAAACTCGCAATTGAAAAGCATGGTATTTTGAAAGGCGGCAAACTGGCATTGCTTCGTATTCTTTCGTGCCAACCGTTTTCAAAATCTCAAAAATCATTTATATGAGTAGTCCTTCATTTTTTAATATTATTCTTGTTTGGCCGTTTTTAAATGTTTTGGTCGCCATTTATAAGCTGCTTATTATCGTCCATATCCCTTACGCACTTGGATTTTCTATCATACTGTTAACCGCGCTTATTCGTCTTATCCTTTCTCCTCTCACCAACTCTCAAATGCGCGCGTCAAAGAAAATGCAGGACCTGGCACCGCACATAAGCAGACTCAAAGAAAAACATAAGGGTGATAGTAAGCGCATTCAAGTAGAAACGATGAAGCTTTACAAAGAACACAACGTCAATCCGGCAGCCGGCTGTTTACCGATGATTATTCAGCTTCCTCTTATCTGGGGACTCTATTCGGTGCTTTCGCAAATCGTTCGCGCCAACTCCGCCTCGGCTCTCACGGAAATAAACAAAGTCATGTATACCAGCGCTTTGCATTTAACAAAAGCATGGGATCCGAGTTTTTTCGGCGTGCCGCTTGGCAAAAGCCCGAGTCAGCTTTTCTCCAGCATGGGTGTTTTGGTATTTTTAGTCCCCCTTTTAACGGGACTATTCCAGCTTTTGCAGTCAAAAATGCTTATCAGCAAACCGCATCCGGGAGTAAAGCTTGCAAAAGATAAAACAGGCAAAGAAGTTGCCCTTGGACAGAAAAAAAGCGATGATTTTGCGTCGGCGTTTCAGACCCAGTCGCTTTACATATTTCCCGTTATGATCGGATTTTTCTCTTATACGTTTCCGATTGGATTATCGCTTTACTGGAATACCTTCACGATTTTTGGTATCATACAGCAATATAAAATTACCGGACTGGGAGGATTGCATGAGTGGAGAGAAAAGCTTAGGGGAAGAAAAGACTCAACGGTTCTTCGCAAGGAGTTACAATGACTAAAAAAAAGGAAAAAATAATTCGAGATACTACAGAAGAGCTTTTCAAGCTTCTGGAAATTGACGGAACATTTGAAATAGCAGAAACAGACGGTGGTATTGATATTGTGTTAACAACGGATGACAGCGGTATTGTCATTGGCTATCACGGCGACATGCTCGCGTCGCTGCAGCTTATTTTATCTCTTTGTATTGCAAAAAAACTCGGAGAGTTTCAGCGCGTTTCGCTTGAAGTCGGCGACTACAGAAAAAACAGAACAGAGTGGTTAACAAGTGTTGCGTATGAAACAAAAGAGCGCGTGCTTTCGGAGGGACAAGAGCTATCTTTGCCGGATTTGAAACCATGGGAGCGCCGGGTGGTGCATATGCTTTTGAAAGATGACAAAGAAGTCATATCCGAGTCAATCGGAGAAGGAAAAGAGCGCGTTTTGGTCATTAAGCCAAAGAGCTGAACGAATAGTTTTTTATCTTCTTCTGCTTTTCCTTCCCAGCCAATTCGGTCGCCATTTCTGGCCCGCGTATACGCATCTTTTAGGACTTCGTATTGATTACCTCTCCCCCACCTTGTATGCCACAGACATTTTACTTATTGTCCTTTTTATTTTGTTCATGTTAAACAGCGGGCGAAGTTTTTTAAAAAAATTTTCAAACGCGTATATTTTTTTCGCCGCGTGTGCAGTTTTGCTAACCGGTATTATATTTTCAAAAACGCCGCAGGCCGGGATGTATATATTTGCAAAATTTCTTGAGGTTTCATTTTTTGCGTATTACATTGCAAAAGCAGTGGACAAAAAAAATTTTCAAAATGTTTGCCTTGTGTTTTCTCTTGGTGTTGTTTTATCTTCTCTTCTTGCCGTGGCGCAGTTTTTTCATCAAGGGTCAATTGGCAGTATTTTTTATTTTTTCGGCGAGCGGACGTTTACCGGCAGTACTCCCGGTATTGCCAATGCAAATATAAACGGAGGATTAGTTTTGCGGCCGTACGCAACATTTCCTCACCCTAATGTTCTGGCAGGATATTTGACCATTGCGATGGCAATGGTAGTTTCAAATTTCAAAATTCAAATTTCAAAATTCAAAAAAATATTTTTCGCAGCTTCTATAATCTTTGGAACAGTTGCACTATTACTAAGCTTTAGCAGAGTCGCGATTTTGCTGTGGTTTATATTTTTATTTTTATTTCTTTTGCAAAAAACAAAACTTCGGATAAAAAATATTTTCTTAATTTTTATTGTCGCCGCGTGTGTGATAGTTTTATTTTTTCTATCCCCGCTTCATTACCGCTTCGCGTTTTCATTTTCCGATGAGCCGGTTGTTCAGCGTGAACAATTGGCAAATGCCGCTTTGGCAATGATTAAAACACATCTCTTTTTCGGAGTAGGGCTTGGTAATTTTTTGATCAATCTTCCGCAAGTTTTGAAAACCAGTAGCGTTTCGCTTCTCCAGCCGGTTCACAATATTTATTTGCTGATTTTGAGTGAAACCGGGATTGCGGGTTTTGCCGTGTCTGGATGGTTTGTTTTTGCAACATACAAAAAAATCAAAACTTCACCGCCTTTAATTTCTAACCCGAAATTTATACTCCTTTCCCTAGTTTTAATCATCGGTTTTTTTGATCATTATTTCTTAACGCTTCAACAGGGACAACTGCTTTTGGGACTTATTATCGGACTTTGCTACTGCAAAGCATTTCAAACATGATAGTATAAAGGTATGCACAGAGTCATTTTCAAAAATACGCTTTATCAAACGCTTGCCAAAATTATTACATCAGGCATCGGGTTTATTTTAATCGTTTTGATAGCCCGGGCATTCGGCGTGTCCATCTACGGACAGTTTGCGCAAATTACCGCGTTTGTCACGCTGTTTTATCTCCTCATTGATTTCGGATTTAACGCGATATTTTTGCAGCAGGAAGATGGAAAATTTCTGGATTTGATAGCTCTTCGATTTTATTGGACTCTGTCAACATTTTTTATTGTTCTTGCCGTTTCGTTTTTATTCCCTTATAATCCCCTTTCGCAAAGCGGATTTTCGCCTCTGGTAAAACTTGGAATTGTTATTTTTTCTTTTTCGCTTTTTGCCCAAAGTTTCACTGTCTCCGCGACCGCACTATTTCAAAAAAACCAGCGCTTTGATTATCTTTGGATTTCGCAGGCAACCGGATCTTTGGCGACACTGTTTTTGGTAATACTTGCAATTGCTTCAAACGCGTCCTTGTTATATGTTATGGGTGCATATGTTGTCGGCAATTTTATAACGGCAGCAGTTGCACTGTTTTTTACCAAAGAGCGGATTTTCAAACCCACGTTACGCGTTTCGGTTTGGAAAAAACTTGTCAAACAGGCATGGCCCTTGGGGCTGATGCTTGTTTTTAATCTCATTTATTTTCGCGTTGATATTCTCCTTTTATCGGCACTGAAAAGCAGCCATGATGTGGGAGTGTATAGTCTTGCATATCAATTTTTTGATTTTCTGCTGGCACTGCCGCTATTTCTTTCAAACAGTTTGTATCCTGTTCTTTTGGAAAAACAACATGCGAGCGGATTTTCAAAACTCATCAGGCAGTATTTCATTGTTTTTCTTTTATTTTCATTTTTTTGCATGACGCTCTTTTGGTTTTTTGCCCCACTTTTTACTTTTATCCGCCCGGAGTTTGCGGCAACAATAGTTCCGTTTAGAATTTTACTTATTTCTCTCCCGTTTTTCTTTACCACAAGTTTTTTACAATGGATTATCATAACCGCAAAAAAACAGCGATACCTTCTTGGTGTTTATTTTTTCTCAATGCTTTTCAATATTATTTTAAATATTGTCTTTATTCCGCAATTTGGCTACATTGCATCGGCTGTCATAACCGGGGTTTCAGAGGCAATTGTGTTTGTGTTTCTTTTTGCAAAAGTCATTCACGTACAACTACATTATGAATAGCGAAGTTCATATTTACACCGACGGAGGTAGTCGGGGTAACCCCGGCCTTGCGGCCCTTGGAGTATATATAATTGACACATCAGGCAAAAAAATTGCGGGATTTGGGAAAACGCTTGGCGTGCAAACCAATAATTTCGCGGAGTACTCGGCCGTTATTGCAGCGTATGAGTGGCTTTTGAAGCATCGCAAAACATTTGCGCAAAGCCTCACGGTGCGTTTTTTCTTCGATTCGCAGCTTGTTACCAGGCAGCTAAACGGCCAGTACAAAATAAAAAATCAGGCAATTTTACAAATGGTGTGGAAAATAAAAGAGTTGCAAATGAAACTCAGTGCAACGGTTTCCTACTCCCACGTCCCGCGTGAGCAAAACAAACACGCGGACGCGTATGTAAACATGGCGCTTGACGGACTTTTATAAAATCAAACGTTTAGTTTTGCCAACCTCAACCCTCTGGTATACAATGGTAGTATGACCTCTGAAACTGCGCCGTTTCTTATTGTCGATAAAAAGGGTTTGCTTGGGGCAGCGCTGTGCGAAAAACTTTCTTCCTCATTCCCCGTTGTCTTTGTCAGTAGAGCTGTTCCGCCTGCGTCTCAAAATATTTTGCACATTTCCTATGCAGCCCGCATTCCCAAAATTCCCCAAATCCCCTACCGTGGAATTTTAATTATTGATGATGCAAGTCGAATTACTCGCGACAGCCTTCCCGCGTTTTTGAAAAAAGCGGCAGGTGATAAGGCGCCATTTTATTTTGTGACGCATTTGCCTCTTATTGAGTCGCTTGCGGAAAAAATGACACAGGCATATGCAAAAGCGGTCGTTGTCGTTTTGGGAGAGATATTTATGGAAAAAGGTATGTATGACCAGTCGCTTATCAATGAATTTATCTTCAGCGCGTCAAAAAAAGGAGCAATCACACTCTCCCCTACCGGACTTGAGAAAATGTATCCTGTTTTCTTTGACGATGTTATTTCGCATCTATCAGAAATTATAAAAACAAAATCTTCTTCACAGACGGTATTGCTTTTCCCCAAAAACGGCTTTACCCAGCTTTCAGTTTCGCGAATGTTGCAAAAAGGTAATCCGCTTCTTCGCGTTGACTTTGCGCGTTCTCACACCGGCGAGCCGGAAATTTCGATACCGCACCAGGGAACATATGTGCTTGGCGATGCGTATCCTCTCGCAAAGCGTTTTGAGCGTGTTGATTTTTCCCAAAACAGTGAGTTTTTCAAGAAACGAAAAACCGCAAAACCGATAAGCAAAAAAAATATGATGCTTGGTGTGTATATTGCTATTGTTTTAATTTTCCTTCCCTTTGTCATGACATTTATTTTTGCCGTTGTCGGATTTTTGAATTTAGCAGCGGCAAAGGCTGATTTAGAACGCGCGGATTTTATTCATGCCCGCCAAAATGCGCAAATGAGCCAGACGTTTTTTGTATTCAGTCAAAAAGCATCGGCGCCTTGGTCACTTTTTGACATGCGAAATACTTTTTTAAGCGGTGTTTTTAAAACCATAACTACAGGAAGAGAACTTGCCGACGCTGGCGCACTTGCGGCAGAAGGAGCATGGCGTTTGCAAGCGGTTTTGACAGGTAACAGTAAGTATCCGACCGCGGATGTCCGTACCGTTTCGCAAGAGGGAGAAACGCTTATCACGATGCTGCAAAAGCTTCAAATTGATAAAGGTTTACCACAATTGCTGCAAAAAAACTTAACTCGCACCTCTTCCCTTTTTCAACTTGCGACACTTTCGCTTCCGCTTTTGCCCGATCTTATTGGTGCGGACTCCCAGAAAACGTACTTGGTACTTTTTCAAAACAACATGGAACTTCGCCCCGGGGGCGGGTTTATCGGCTCGTATGGACTGTTAACGCTAAATCGCGGCGCCATTAAAAATTTTTCATTTTTTGACGTATATGACGCGGACGGTCAGCTCAAAGGTCATATCGAGCCGCCATATCCGATCAGGCGGTATATTCCTCAGGTACATTGGTATATGAGAGACAGTAATTTTGACGTTGATTTCCCCTCATCCGCATCGCAAGCCGCACAGTTCTTATACCTTGAAAAAGGAACGGTTGTTGACGGAGTCATCGCCGTTGATACGTCATTTCTCAAAAATATTTTAAAAGCAACGGGCCCGGTGTATCTTCCCGATTACAATAAAACCGTAACGGCAGATAATGTATTTTTGCTCACCGAAGAAGCGGTTGAGAAAAATTTCTTTCCAGGCTCGACACAAAAAAAAGATTTCCTTCGCTCTCTGGCAACAACTTTGCAGGAAAGTATTTTTTCAAAAAAAAGCATTTCTCCCCTAACTCTTTTTTCGGCAATCAACGACTCGCTTGTTCAAAAGCATCTTCTTTTTGCGTTTCCCTCGCAAACTATAGAGCAGCAATTTGCGCGAGGCAACTTTTCCTCAACCATTGCCGATGGGGCAGCTTCTGACTTTTTAGGGATAAATGAAGCAAATATGGGAAGCAACAAGGTAAATTATTTCATCAGAAGAAAAGTTGCTCAGAGTGTCTCCATACACGATGACGGAGTTGTGCAGGAGCAGATAACCATACGCTATAAAAACCTCAGCAGTGGCTGGCCGGGCGGGGATTATACAAACTATCTTCGCTTTATACTTCCCCTTGGCGCAACCATTTCAAAAGTTACTATTGATAACTCGGATCAAGTAGTTGTCCCGGCAGTGACCGATTATTCAACATATGAAGCAAGCGGGTTTACTTCCCCACTCGGGCTTGAGGTTGATCAAAAAGAAGAACTGGGAAAAACCGTTTTCGGATTTTTGGTCAAAGTTCCTGAATCTGGGACAAAAACAATTTCCGTTACCTATACGCTTCCCGCTCGTGTCGGAGTTGACCAGCCGACATTTTCTTACAACACACATTTTCTAAAACAACCAGGAACCGATGAGTATCCGTTTACATTTTCTCTGTCCTACCCAAAAACATTTCAACCACTTACTGTCTCCCCGTGGCTTAAAAATATAAACGGTCAGCTGTTTTATAGTGGTGTTGTCAACAGCGATGTTGAACTTGGAGTAACGTTTGGAAAAAACCAGTAACCAGGCTCAGCTTCCCTCACAATTTACGAAATTTATCCAAAACGTAGTTCAAACCGATAGTGTTACGCGACGAGTTTTGCGGCGCCGAAAATTGGGCTGTCTTCAATTTTGACAAAGGTCACTGCGTACTCCGGCGCAATTTCTAAAAGCTTTTTTTTGACAAAAGAACGGTAGCCGGTTGCCCGCCAGAATACGCTTCCCTCCATGACAAAGGTCATGTCTGTTTGTTTAAATTTGGTAATCGCCGCAATTTGACATGCAATAAGTTCTGCCGATCTAGCAAAAATAGCTTTTGCCAAGAGTCGTCCTTTGGCATTTTTGTCTCGCAAAATGCTGTCAAGTTCAAGCGTTGAGGAAATGACTGGTAGTCCAAGTCCCTCTTTCTCGACGTGTATATTATAGAGTTGATACAGATATGCGCCGGAGGTCTCTTTTTCAAATAGTTGGGTTCCCGGAAACTGAGAAGTCTTATCAAGCAGTTCTCCCTCTTCCGATTGCGGTACTTTATCAAATGATGCGGATTCTAAATTGACTACTCGATGTTTATCGAGAAAAATGGCAAAGTTGTCTCCTGTTCCGACAATCCCCGCTGCGATATCTGACGTGGTAACTTGGGTAAGTCCGGAAAGCAAAAGACAGATCGTGTCGTTTGCAATTGAAACGGTAACTGATTTTTGTTTCTTCTGCAAAATGTATTTTTCAACACTCTCCCCTATTTTTTCTCCGACCAGTCCGACAAATGTATGTTCTTTCGTGCCTCGCAAAAGTTTTCCATCAAGCCTTCCTTTTTCAAAAACCGGTAAAAGCGGAAAAGCAAAATTGATCGCAACATTATCTATACTTGTATCAATTTCCTCTTCCATTACGCGTAAAAAATCGTCTTTGGTATGATACGGCGGCTTACTTTTACTTTCTCTTTTCAGTATTTTCAAGCGGCCGTTTTCTTTTTTAAGCAGCGCATTCAGAAATATGCTCCCGCCAATTACCAGTACCTGAAACGTTTCGCCATCTTTTACCAAAGAGACAGAGGGAAGTTCATGAATGATGAAGGGAAGGCTTGTTTTTTTGCCGGCATTCGCATCCTCAAGCTCTTTGAGAAAATTCGCAGTGATTGTTTGCAACGTTTTGAGTTCCATTTCCAAACCTATTCTAACCCAAGTCTTGAGATAATGAAAGAGGAATATTAATGTTCACGCGGCGATTGTTTCAGAATTTGCCAGTGCGTCAATTTCCGCGAGTTTCTCTGAAATGTCATAAAAACTCTTATAAGTAAAGAAGGGGAGTTTTTTTGTCTTAAGCTCCCGGGCAAATGTGCCTCCCTCAAGTGCGAAATAACAAGCAATAACGTCGGATGTTTGAAAAGGACCAGCATTTACTACCGACAAATCCGAATGACCGTCACCAATATAGATGAGTGCTGTTTGCGTATCGGTTTTTGCAATATGATCAACAACGTAGGATTTTTCCGTTGACACTGCGCTGTCGTGATCAACAGCCCAGACTCGTGCATCTTTGAGCGTTTGAATTTTCCCTAGCACACCACTGACAAACGGCCAATGATTTGCAGAGACTATTTGCACCTCACTTTTTTCCTCATGAACATGAGTGAAAAAATCTTCCACGCCGTCTCGGATTACAACATCGGTTTGTCTGGCGCCGTTTGTAAACAGGTCTGGTGTTTCTTTTAAAATTGAGCTCCATGTGAGAGAAAAAACTTTTACAAACTCCTCGCGTCCCAACTGCTTGAGTAAACGCTCCGCCGTTTGGCTTCCCGGTAGTACCGTTTCCAGATAGCCAGCCGGGTCGGTCGTTAAGGTGCCATCAACATCGATCGCAAACCCTCTCCGTTCAAATGCTCCTAGTCGTGCAGCAACCCGTTCTTCTATTGTTTTACCAAGCGATTTTGTATCGGCATGTCGATATCGTGCTGTAATATTTTCTCGCGCACCCGGCAGATAGTTATCGGGATTGCTTACATGGGATTTAAACGCGTCAATTCCATTTTGAAGCCTGGTAATACATTCTTGTGCGGAAAAGGGAAGTGATCCTGTTGCCTTTTCATGGGCAAGCGCAGCTTGGGCATGGTGGTCAATGGTCGAGCCGACAAGCTCTAGGGCAACCTCGTGCGAGCGCAGAGAGAGATCACCAAGGCGTGAAGGTGTCGCCGGTTGCAGCGGAGCGTAAAAATGCATTTGGTCGGATGGTTGATAGCGATGTGCTTCTGGATGCATGATCTGACAATATCAGGTGAGCTGCGGTTTGGCTTGACAGGGTAAAAACTTTTTCCAAACAGCAACCTGACAAAGCACCCCGTTTGCCAAATGAGAGTAAAATGGCTACAATACGGGCAGTTGTATGGAAGACCATATTATTGAGACAAAATATCCGCTTTCCTTTCGTGCTCCGACTGCCACAGAACTTGGACATCACCTTAAAAACCGCCACAATGTGGTGCTCGTTGGCATGAAGCGGGTCGGCATCAGTAATTTTTTACGGTTTTTTCTCTACCGCGACGACGTTGTAAGAA
>DATIIG010000077.1:0-3751 GCA_035479835.1 Saccharimonadales bacterium (SeqCode)
AAGCAACCGCAAAGCGGAGCGGTTCCTCCCGCGCCGACTGAAATTCCTATTCAACAGGCACAACCGACACCAATTCCTCAACAGCAGGTTGTCCCCCCTGTGCAGCCCCCGCCACCTGCTGCAGTTTCTGTCAGTCCTCAAGGGTCGCCACCTCCAATTGGGGGATTTCCGATCAAAAAAATTCTCATCGGCCTTTTTACCGTTATTTTCTTTTTGTTTCTTTTATTTGTCGTAATCCTTCCGCGGTTTAGCTCAAAAGGAAATGAAAAAGTGACGCTTACCTATTGGGGTTTGTGGGAGGACGGAAATGTTGTAAATCCGGTTATTGCCGATTTTCAAAAACAAAACCCCAATATTACGGTTAATTACGTCAAGCAGGACGTGAAGGGATATTCGGACAGGCTCTTAACCCGTATCCAAAACGGCACCGGGCCGGATATTTATCGCTTTCACAATAGCTGGTTGCCGATGCTCTCTAATCTGCTTGTCCCGCTGCCCAGTGACGTAGTCAAATCAAGTGATTTTGCAAAAACATACTACCCGACGGCGCAAAAGGATCTTATTTCTCACGGCGGCGTTTACGGTATTCCTCTTGAGATGGACAGTCTGGCTCTTTATACCAACACCCAAATACTTCAAGCGGCCGGCGCAAGCGTTCCCGCCACGTGGGATGATTTTAAAAATACCGCAATCGCGGTAACGGTCAAAGATGAGAACGGAAAAATCAAAACAGCAGGCGCGGCTCTGGGAACATTTGATAACGTTACTCACGCGCCGGATATTTTATCGCTTCTTTTTGCCCAGCAGGAGGTGGATGTCAAAAATCTCTCAGACAGCGTTCCAAACACCAGCGCCGTTTTGAAATTTTACACGTGTTTTTCAATTGATGACGGAAGCGGGTGTCAAAAAGTGTGGGACGACACGCTAGATCCCTCTATGCTTGCGTTTGCCAAAGGAAATCTGGCGATGTATATCGGGTATTCATGGGACTATTTTGTCATAAAATCAATGAACCCCGATCTGCAGTTTCAAATTACTCCCGTTCCTCATCTGCCGGGACAAAACGGCGGAACAATTGCCAGCTATTGGGCGGATGGCGTATCGGCCAAGAGCAAGCATCAACAAGCGGCGTTTCTTTTCATGCAGTTTCTCGCGAAAAAAGAAACGCAGGAAAAATTGTTTACCCAAGAGGCAAAAACAAGGCTTTTTGGCGAGCCCTACTCACGGGTTGATTTGGCGGATACATTAAAATCATCAGTTGCATATCCTTTTGTTGCACAGGGAAAGGCAGCTACGTCTTCGTTTTTTGTTGACAGTACGGGGGAGACCGGCATTAACAGCCAAATGAATGTATATTTGGGCAACGCAGTACGCGCCGTCTTAACCGGTACTTCACCTGAGACGGCAATCGGAACACTTTCGCAGGGAGTTACCCAAGTCCTTGGTCATTATGGACAGTAGCAAGCAGGCAATTATCAAAACCCTGCTCTACAGCGACATCTTTGATTATCCGCTCACCAAAAACGAACTCCGGACGTATCTTATCAGTGGAAAAAAAGTATCCCATGACGAGTTTGAGAAATCACTTGCGAAATTATCCACAGAGCTAATGTACAAAAATGGGTTCTACTGTCTCAAAAACAGAAGTGAAATTATCAAAAAAAGAATACAGCGAAAAAAAATATCGATACAAAAACTTGCCGCCGGAAAAAAATCAGTTGCTATGCTTTCAAAAATTCCAAGCGTTTTGTTTATCGGCATAAGCGGCGGTTTGGCAGTCCAAAACGCGGACAAAGATGATGATATTGATATTTTTATCATTGCGCAAAAAAACAAACTTTGGCTTACAAGGCTTGCGGCAATTATTGTTTTAATAGTTTTGGGAAAATACAGAAGCAGAAACACAAAAAAAGTAGCAAATAAAATTTGTCTGAATATGCTTATCGATGAAACCGCGCTACCGCTTCCCAAAAGCAGACAAAATCTGTACAGCGCGCACGAGATAGCGCAGCTTCTGCCGGTATTTAACCGCGACAATACCTATGAAAAGTTTATACAAGCAAATATTTGGGTCAAGAAATACTTACCAAACACATTGACGAGTATGAAGTATAAAGTATTAGGTATAGAGTATAAAAAGAAAAAACGGGACCAAAAATACTTAATACTCTATACGCTATTCTCTATACTTAATACTGGTGCAAAATGGCTCCAGCTTTTGTTTATAAAAAAGCATAAAACAACAGAAACCATTACAGATAGCTTTCTCGCATTTCACCCGTTTGATTATAAAAATCGCGTTCTTGAGGCATACAAAGCCGGATTAAAACGCTATAATATTTCGTATGACAAAATTTAAACTCATTGTTTGCGGCGCGACATTTGATCATCTGCACCGGGGACACAAAAGTTTTCTGGATTTTTTGTTTTCAGTCGGCGAAAAAGTTTTAATCGGGCTGACAACCGATACATATTTGCGCGAAAACAAAGTAGATAATGCT
Organism: Saccharimonadales bacterium (SeqCode); assembly: GCA_035479835.1. Lineage (GTDB taxonomy): Bacteria > Patescibacteriota > Microgenomatia > Levybacterales > UBA12049 > DATIIG01. Next base: position 2,502 of record DATIIG010000077.1, read on the forward strand.
ATTGAACCGTTTGCAGTCAGAAAAAAAGCGCTTGAAAAATTTTTACATGAAAAAGGGTGGTTTGATTGTGCAGAGATTGAGCCGATTGATAGCGTTTTTATTTCGAAAGTTTGGGAAGCTCTTCCTATTGAGGCAATTGTTGTTACAAAAGACACGGAAAAAGGCGCGCGGATTATCAATGAAAAACGCGAAGGACAGGGTTTAAAACCGCTGGAAGTTGTTGTTTGTGAAATGCAAAAAGCAGAGGATAATCTGCCGATTTCATCATCAAGAATTCGAGCGGGACTTATAGATAGAGAGGGAAAATGGAACATCCGGCCGGAGTGGTTTGAGCAAACCCTCATACTCACAGACAAGCTTCGAGAAAAACTTCGTACTCCCTTTGGAAAACTTTTACAAACCCCGGATTTGGAAAAAATAAATACGGGATTTGTCGTTACCGTGGGTGATATCGTGACCAAAACATATAAAGATGCAGGTTTATCACAGCAAGTAGCGATTGTTGATTTTATCGTCCAGCGAAAAGTTGCGTTTGGTGATATCAAGGAACTCGGATTTAGGGGAAGTGAAAAAATAATGCATGTTGAAAATCCTGCCGGCACGCTGACACCGGAGCTTTTCAAAACCGCGGTAAGGCTTTTTTGGAACGTGCAAACATACCCGCTTATTGTCAAGATAAACGGCGAGGAAGATTTGGCTGTTTTACCCGTCATCCTTGCGGCGCCGCTTGGCACTACTATCCTTTACGGACAGCCGAATGTCGGAATGGTGCATGTTGAGGTGAACGAGGAAATGAAAGAAAAAGCGTTTGGTTTGGTACATGAGTTTATATCGGAAATGTAAGACTACTAGAGGTTATTGACAACCAGGATGATTTCTTATAGTATCTCCATGCTTACGTATCCCTCCATTTTCGGTTGAGGGATTTCTTTTTAAATATGGACAGCAAGAAAATTTATCTGACAAAAGACGGCATGGCCGAGATCAAAAAGGAGCACGAGGAACTGACAAAAAGTAAACGCCCCGATGTGCTGGCGCGCGTTGCACAGGCGCGAAACATGGGCGATTTGTCGGAAAACGCGGAATATGTTGCCGCGCGGGAAGAACTTTCCTTTATTGACGGCAGAATTGACGAGCTTGAGGAAATTCTCAAACAGGCGGTGCTGATTGCGGCTACAAAAGGAAATCATATCGTCAAACTCGGCTCAACCGTAACGCTGAATGTTAAAGGAAAAAAAGAAGAGTTTATG
>DATIIG010000078.1:0-5053 GCA_035479835.1 Saccharimonadales bacterium (SeqCode)
TCTCTGGGACTTTATGAAGACAGAAAGTTTACCGAAGATACGCCGATTCTTCCGAACATGCCTTACGCCGCGGCAAAAGCGGGAGGAGATTTGATGTGCAACGCATATTTTGTGACGCATAAAGTGCCGGTTATTGTCACACACTGCTCAAATAACTATGGCCCGTATCAATTTCCGGAAAAACTTATTCCGTTTTTTGTTTTCAAACTTTTAAAAGGCGAAAAAGTTCCGGTGTATGGAGACGGACTCAATGTTCGGGACTGGATCCACGTACTTGATCACAGCAAAGCGCTTGATTTACTTTTGCAAAAAGGTCAAGCAGGAGAGGTTTACAATATCGGTGTCGATAACGAGCGAAGCAATCTTGAAATCACAAAAATGATACTTCGCATCATGGGGTTTGGGGAAGATAAAATCGAATATATTGCCGACCGACCGGGACACGACCGGCGCTACGCAATCGATGCTTCAAAAATTATTTCTCTGGGTTGGACGCCCGACTATCCGCGAGAAAAATTTGAGCAGGGTTTGACGGAAACAATAGAGTGGTACAAAAAAAACACCCAATGGGTAGAAAATCTGTGGAACAGAAAAAAAGATGAGATGAATAAATTTCAGGAAACGTGGCAGGGAACAGAAGACGAAGCGGACGCGTAATATATGTTTAAAAAAGTAACGCTTGATACAAAAACCACGGATAAGTTTGTTATTTCAATAGCGGAACTGAAAGACTACATACCCTTTGAGGTTAAACGGGTTTATTATCTTTGTGATATTAAACAACCGACCAGTCAGCATTGCCACATGATTGAGGAGGAGTTTTTCGTACAGGTTGCGGGAACAAGTACTGCAGTCATTGATAAAGGTGAGGGACGCGAAGACATCAGTTTATCAGCGGGTGAGGGAATATATGTACCGAGTTTTGTGTGGCATGGATTTAAAAATACTTCGTCTGATGCAATTATTCTTGCACTTTCCTCGACCAACTATAGTCCGGACAGAAGCGATTATCTGGAAGATTATGATGCGTATCTTAAAATCCGCGACGAAAAACTAAAATCCTCATGATTTCATGTATTTTTGAAGACGGCGGCAAAGGATCACTTCGACACGTTTCGGTAAACGGCATTGTTTTAAATGAAAAAGGAGAACTGCTTTTGAATAAACGCGCGCCCCATATTACAAACGGCAATAAATTCGGGTTAATCGGCGGGTTTCTGGATAGAGATGAAACCACGAAAGAATGTGTTATACGTGAGCTCAAAGAAGAGGCGGGAATTGAAGGAGAAGTTCAAACGCTCTTTCAGATAAAAGATAATCCCGATAGACCTCAAGAAGACCGGCAAAATGTGGAGTTTGTCTATATTGTAAAAGCAAAGAGTGATGATGTGAAAGGAAGCAGTGAGGGCGAGGTATTTTGGTTTTCCCTTGATAAACTTCCCGACCAAAAAGAATTTGCGTTTGATCATTTCGAAACCATACAAAAATTTAAAGAATATAAAAAAAGCAGCTTTAGTTTACCGATTATTCCATCATGAAAAAAATTATCGCAACCGGTTTAAACGGTTTGGTCGGATCGCAAGTAGCGCAGCTTCTTAAGGAAAAATACGAATTTAAAAACATAAGCCGCTCAACAGGCGTTGACATTACGAGCAAAGAACAGGTTTTGGAAGCCATGCAAAAGTCAGACGGGCAAATTGTTTTGCATCTGGCCGGAAAAACAAATGTTGACGCGTGTGAACTCGACAAAACGCTGGGGGAAAACGGAGAAGCATGGAAGATAAATGTTGATGGAACAAAAAATGTTGCCGAAGCGTGTTTAAAAACAGAAAAAAAACTTATCTATATTTCAACAGATTTCGTTTTTGACGGAGAAAAAAGCTCGAAAGACGGTTACTCGGAAAACGATACCCCAAATCCGATCAATTGGTACGGACAGACGAAATATGAAGCTGAAAAAGCGGTTTCTGATGCGGGCATTTCCTGTTTGATTGCGAGGATCTCATATCCGTACCGAAGCAGTTTTGAAAAAAATGATTTTGCGCGGGCAATGCTTAATCGTTTAAAACAAGGGCAGAAAATTTCGGCGGTTACCGATCATGTTTTTTGCCCGACTTTCATCGACGATATAGCTTGGGCACTGGAGGTTTTGATTGAACAAAGCGCGCAGGGAATTTACCATGTAACCGGAACAGGGAGTCTTACGCCGTATGAAGCAGCAATTGCAATTGCCAAAACATTTGATCTTGATGAGGGACTTGTTGAAAAAACAACGCGCGAAGTTTATTTTAAAAACGGGGCACCGCGCCCCTTTTATTTGGCAATGAATAATGCTAAAATAAAATCTCTGGGCGTGAATATGCGCTCTTTCGAAGAAGGTTTGGAAGAGTTGAAAAAGCAAATTGCAAAATAAATTTATGACGATAACATTTGTCGGACACGGATATGTTGGACTTGTCACTGCCGCAATTTTTGCGGATTTGGGCAATACGGTCTGGGTGATCGGACATACCCCGCAAAAAGTCGAAAACCTCAAAAAAGGCATAATTCCTATCTATGAGCCGGGGTTGGAGGAAATAGTTAAGCGAAATGTCAGCGCAAAACGGCTTCTTTTTACGCTTTCGTATACCGAAGCGGTTGCGTCTTCCGATGTGGTCTTTATTGCCGTTGGAACACCTCCGCGAAAAACGGGAGACGCTGATTTATCAACGGTTTTTAGCGTTGCCGAAACAATCGGCAAGCATTTAGACGGGTATACGGTAGTTGCGACAAAAAGCACCGTTCCTGTCGGAACCAATAAACGCGTCAGGGAAATTATTGAAGAAGTGAAACCCAAAAGTGCAATATTTGATATCGCGTCGTGTCCGGAATTTTTGAGAGAAGGAACGGCGATTCAGGATACGATGCATCCGGATAGAGTCGTTATCGGCACCGAAAGCAAAAAAGCAAAAAAAGTACTTGTCGAGCTGCACGACCCCATTGATACGCGCATTATTTCAACCAACCTTGAAACAGCAGAGCTTATTAAATATGCCTCTAATTCCTTCCTTGCGACAAAAATTTCTTTTGCCAACGCGATTGCGAAACTCTCCGAAATTACCGGCGCCGACGGGCTCAAAGTTTTGGAGGGAATGGGAATGGATAGAAGAATAGGGAAAGAATTTCTCTATCCGGGTCCGGGATACGGAGGAAGTTGCTTCCCCAAAGACGTAAAAGCGCTTATTTCTATCGCAAAAGATTTTGATTATTCGTTTTCGCTTCTTGATGAAGTCGAAAAAATAAACGACCGCGCCAGACGCGATATCGTGCACAAAGCAAAACGCCTCTTGAAAGATTTGCGCGGAAAGAAAATCGCGGTTCTGGGTTTGTCATTTAAACCCAACACCGATGACATGCGCGACGCGCCGGCTATCGATATTATTGAATTTTTGCAAAAAGACGGAGCGGAAGTTTTTGCCTTTGATCCGCAGGCGATGGAAAATGCAAAAAAGATTTTCAAAGATCTGACATTCTGCAAAGACAGTTATGAGGCAATAAAAGACGCAGAGCTTCTTATTATTCTGACCGACTGGGACGAGTTCAAAGGGCTTGATCTTGATAAGATATTAAAACTTATGAAAAAACCCAATATTATCGACGCGAGGAATATTTACAGTCCTGCCAAGGTTGCAGAACTCGGATTTACCTACATGGGCGTCGGCCGTTAAAAAATGAAAAAAGCTCTCATCACCGGTATTGCCGGATTTGCCGGAAGCTTCTTGGCGCAGCACCTTCTTCAAAGCTCTGATTATCAAATCACCGGCGTTCACATAAGCGAAGTAGGCCTTGAAAACCTCGCCCATATTCGCCAAAAGTTGACACTGGCCAAAATTAATCTTCTTGATTTCACTGCTGTTTCAAAACTTATTTCCGAGACAAAACCCGATGAAGTGTATCATCTTGCCGCTCTTACCTCGCCATCGGAAAGCTTTACGAATCCTTCGGAGGTCGTTACCAATAACATTACCGCGCAGCTGAATATTCTGGAAGCGCTTAAAGCAAGCAAGCAGTTTAGCGCAAGAGTTCTGGTTATCTCATCAGCCGATGTCTACGGACTTGTTGATGAAAAAGATTTACCTATTGATGAACAAACGCCGCTTCGTCCGACCAATCCCTACGCGGTTTCAAAAATTGCGCAGGATTTTTTCGGTTTACAATATTTTCTTTCATACGGCATGCCGATTGTCCGCGTCCGGCCGTTTAATCATATCGGTCCGCGCCAAAGTCCGAGGTTTGTTATTGCCTCAATTGCAAAACAAATTGTCGATATTGAGAAAAGCAAAGTAGAACCCGTGATTAAAATAGGAAATACACAAGCAAAACGTGATTTTACCGATGTTCGCGATATAGTTTGCGCTTATCAACTTGCTCTGGAAAAAGGAGCGCCGGGTGATGTCTACAACATCGGGTCGGGAGCATCGCATACCATCAGCGCGGTTTTACAGTCGCTCCTTTCATTTTCTCGGGTAAAAATTACTATTGAGGCGGACAGGGAGCGTCTTCGGCCAAGTGATAATCCGAGTCTTGTCTGCGACAGTACGAAATTTGAAGCACTCACCGGCTGGAAAGCGCATATTCCTCTTGAGCAAACTCTGAAAGATACACTGGACTATTGGCGGAGTTTGCCATAAAATAAAATAAGATGAAAAAAGCACTTATTACCGGAATTACCGGACAGGACGGGTCATATTTGGCAGAGCTGCTTTTGTCAAAAGGCTACAAGGTGTACGGGCTCACGCGCCGGACCAGTACCGTCAATAACGAGCGCATAGCGCATATTCAGGATAAAATAGAACTTTTGCAGGGAGATTTACTGGATCAGAGTTCACTTTCGGAAGCGGTTGCAACCGCGCAGCCGGATGAAGTGTACAATCTGGCGGCGCAGTCATTTGTCAAAACGTCGTGGAATCAACCCGTTCTCACCGGCGAGTTTACCGCGCTTGGAGTGACTCGAATGCTTGAGGCGATCCGAGGCGTGAATCCGAAAATAAAGTTCTATCAGGCTTCAAGTTCT
>DATIIG010000079.1:0-2273 GCA_035479835.1 Saccharimonadales bacterium (SeqCode)
ATACGAGTAACGAAGCGGATGTGAAGGCAAAAAGCGGGTATGAATTTGCGTGGTTTGATGCAATTCGAATGCCAAGCAAAGAATTTATCTCCAGATTTTTCGCGCTGGAAGGATACAAAGACGGCTTGCATGGTCTCGTGCTTTCACTTCTTATGGCATTTTATCATCTGGTAGTTTTTGCAAAGTTATGGGAGAAGAAAAACTTCGTACAAACCGAAAATCCTGACTTTCTAAGTGAGGTACGAAGAGAAGCCGGTCAGGTGGATAAAGAAATTTCGCATTGGTTTTTGCATGAAAAATTAAAAGAGTCAAAAGGGATAGGAAAATACTCATTGAAAGTAAAAAACAAACTCACCAAATTTCTTTGATGAAAAAAGCCGCGGTCATCATTCTGAATTTCAACGGAGAAAAAGATACCGTTTCCTGTTTGCAATCGGTCGCAAAAATTGATACGGGCGGTTTGGATGTTTCAATAATTGTTGTTGATAACGGCTCAAAAGAGGGAAGCGCGCAGTACGTCCAAAAACACGCAAAAGATATAGATTTCGGAAAAATTCATTTTGAACTTTTAAAAACAGGGAAAAACTTAGGTTTTGCGGGCGGGAATAATGTAGGGTTTAAACACGCTTTGGAAAACGGAAATGATTATATTACAATTCTCAACAATGACACGCTGGTTGACGAGAAATTTTTGACGGAACTTGTTCGAGTTTTAGATTCGGAAAGCAAAATAGGTATTGTCGGACCGAAAATTTATTTTGCAAAAGGATTTGAATATCACCGCGACCGCTACAGCGACAAAGAGAAAGGAAAAGTTTTCTGGTATGCGGGAGGCATTATGGATTGGGATAACGTTGTGGGGAAGCACCGCGGCGTTGATGAGGTTGATCACGGACAGTTTGATAAAATAGAGGAAACGGATTTTGTCAGCGGGTGTTGCATGATGATAAAAAAAGAAGCTTTAGAAAAAGTCGGACTCTTTGACGAAAAATATTTTTTGTATTATGAAGAAAATGATTTAAACCAGCGAGTCAGAAAAGCGGGATATAAAATCATATACGCGCCAAAAGCCGTTATCTGGCACTTAAATGCCCGCTCGGCAGGCGGATCGGGATCGGTTCTGCAGGATTATTTTATTGCCAGAAATCGAATGAAGTTCGGGATGACATACGCCAGTTTTCGAACAAAACTTGCGCTTTTGCGTGAAAGTCTACGGATTTTAAAAAGCGGCAGGCAGTGGCAAAAAACCGGCATTCGTGACTATTATCTTCAAAAATTTGGGAAAGGAAGTTTTGAAGTTTAAGATATGAAATTATCCGCCGTTATTATCGCCAGAAACGAAGAAGACATGATTGCGGACGCAATTGACAGCCTTTCATTTGCAGATGAAGTTGTTGTTATTGATAACGCCTCGACAGACCGCACAAAAGACGTTGCCAAAATGATGAGTGCAAAAGTTTTTAGTGCAAACTCAGCTGATTTCTCAAGACTTCGAAATGAGGGGCGGGAAAAGGCAAAAGGAGAGTGGATTTTGTATATTGACGCCGACGAGCGGGTAAGTCCTGCTTTGCAGAACAGTATTAAGAATAAGGTATTAAGCAGTAAGTATGACGGGGTTTCGGCGTTTAGAGTTCAAAGAAAGAATTTTTATTTCGGTAATCACGAGTGGCCGTACATAGAACATTTGGAACGACTATTTAAAAAAGAAAAATTAAAAGGGTGGAAAGGAGCCCTTCATGAAAGTCCTGAAATTGAGGGAGAAGTCGGCGTGCTCGAGGGATTTTTGCTCCATTATACCCACAGAGATTTGGCAGGCATGGTGAAAAAAACGATTGAATGGTCGAAAACAGAAGCAATGCTGCGCTACAAAGCCGGACATCCGAAAATGACATGGTGGAGATTTCCTCGGGTCATGACAACGGCATTTTTTAACTCATATGTGCGGCAAAAAGGCTACAAAGCGGGAACAGTAGGACTTATCGAAAGCATGTATCAGTCATTTAGTATGTTTATCACCTATGCGAGACTATGGGAAATGCAGAAAGAAGTTGAGAGTTGAGAATGGAGAATTGAGAGTTAGCGGGATTGCCAGAAGAGAAGCTCGTCAAATTTCATTCTTTTCTTCGCAAAGCCGAATAAGTAAATAATCTCCAGAATTCCGATTGTATTTACAATCAAAATTACGACAAACCAATTTCTCTGCTTCAAATTTGCCGCGCGCCAGAGCGCCAAGCCTTTCCACAAAAGCGTCCAGAGGAGAAGAACAAAGAGTA
>DATIIG010000080.1:0-2894 GCA_035479835.1 Saccharimonadales bacterium (SeqCode)
TCCAGAGTTCTTGTTTTGGAGAACCGAACGCGACGAAGAGAATATCAATTAAGCGCGGGGAGGATTCAGAATTTTCTCTGTTCGCGCTAGCGGAACTTTGCTGCATGGACAGATTAACCTTCTTCGCGTCGTGAACAAGAAAATTTTTGTGTCCGACCTCAGCGCCTAATTCCCCACTTTCCCACTCCTGTGCCGCAAAAACTATGTTAAGTTTGGGGTAACGTTTTATCAAGCACTCTGCCGTTTTCTCTGCTACGCCCGCCCCGCCGCCCAGAAAGCCCACCGTAATAGGCTTTTCGGCGATGTGCTTACAGAGGTTTTCGACTAAATCAACACCGGTGAGGCGCTCTCTTACCGACTTTCTCAGAATTTTTGCCGCCCACATAATGCCGATGCCGTCTGCTGAGGCTAATTTTGCCCCGTTTAAGACCTTTTTGTACTCGGAGTCTTTATGCGCAATGACCAAAAGTTCGGGGTTTGGGGTAACAATGTAGTACTTTTTTTCCTTTTTTCTGATCGAATTTTCGATATACTCTAAGATTTCTCCTTTTGAGAGGTTGTTAAACCCGATGCCGAGAATGTAATTTTTCACAAGCATATGCAATTAACTATGAGATTTATAACTTATGAGAAAAAACAACATTTGTTTTGCAATCGAACATCGAATATACCCGACATTTTGGATTTGAAAATGCGGAAACGCTAACGAAGATATAGGAGGCGGTGGAAATTTACTATAAATCATACGTCTTTGTGAAAATTTTTGTGTTTCTGTGAAAATTATTTCCTTTTACTCGGTTAGACAGTTAATATAGGTCATCTTTTTGAAATGCTGCGTTTGTAGAGTTCGATATTTTCCAGTGCAACTCCCGTCCCCCGGACAACACACAAAAGCGCGTCGTCTGCAACATGACATGGAACTCCGGTTAAATGTGTCATTAACTTATCAAAATTCAGAAGAAGCGATGTCCCGCCCGACATGACAATTCCTTTATCAATTACATCACTTGCCAGCTCCGGCGGCGTTTGCTCCAAAACTCCTTTGACCCCTTTTATAATTTCCAGAAGTACGGGCATAATCGCTTCGTTTACTTCAACTTCCGAAAGTTCTATGGTCCTCGGAAGCCCGGTAACGCTGTCTCTTCCACGAATTTCCATTTTTTTGGGATCTTTTTTGTCCTTTTCATCCAAAAACGCGTTGGCTATATTGATTTTTATCTCCTCGGCCGTTCGCTCGCCCACCAGGAGATTAAACTTTTTCTTCGTATATGCCCCGATTGCCTCATCAATTTTGTTTCCGCCGAAGCGAACCGAACTATGCACGACAACTCCGCCCAGAGAAATAACCGCGCACTCGGTCGAACCCCCACCGATATCAACCACCATATGACCCGCAGCCTGAGCGATGGGAATTTTTGCGCCGATTGCCGCGGCAAGGGGTTCTTCAATCAAATACGCAATTTTTGCGCCCGCTGCCATGGTCGCGTCCAGAACCGCCCGCCGCTCAACTTGCGTTACGCCCGAAGGAATACATACCATGACTTCCGGTTTGAAAAACCGCGCTCTTCCGCAGGATTTGTCGATAAAATACGAAAGCATTGCCTCGGTTATGGTATAGTCTGCAATCACGCCGTCGCGAAGCGGACGCTGGGCAATAATATTCCCGGGAGTTCGGCCAAGCATTTCTTTTGCTTCTTTGCCAACAGCAACAACCCTGTTGTCCTCGGCGGTAACGGCAACGACTGTGGGTTCATTGAGAACGATCCCCTCACCCGCCAGATAAACCAGCGTGTTTGCGGTCCCAAGATCTATCCCGATGCGTCTAGAAAAATTCATTTAACTATATCACAATATATCTTAACTATATAATTTTTCCTTTTATCTAACTAAATTATATGCTGCTTATTTGGAACTTGCAAGCGCTAGTTTTGATATGTATAATCAGGACAACTCATAATGTTACAAACGCATAAACACTCTCTCATAGCCCTTGGCGTTTTCGTATTGCTTCTTATCGTAAGCGCGAGTGTCATTTTGTACGCAAAAGGCTACCGCTTCGGGTTTGATGCGGGAAGAATCGGATTTTCCGGAACCGGACTTCTGGTAGCAACAAGTACGCCAAACGGCGCGCAGGTTTTTGTCAATGATCATTTAACCACCGCAACCGACAATACGATCAATCTTGCTCCCGGAGAATACAACGTCAGGATTTTTAAAGAAGGATACTTTCCCTGGCAGAAAAAAGTCAAAATTCAAAAAGAAGCCGTCACCAAAGCCGAAGCGCTTCTTTTTCCCAAAGCGCCGACTCTGGAAAGTCTGACCGATACGGGCGCGAACAATCCTGTACTTGATCCGACCCAGACTCGAATTGCCTTCACCATCGCATCGCAATCGGCCCGCCAAAACGGCGTGTATGTTCTTGATTTGAGCACGCGCCCTATTTTGACGCTACAAAACACCGCCACACAGCTGGTGGATGATACCGCGGATCTTTTTTCTCAAAGTGTATTGAGTTGGTCGCCTGACAGCGGACAGCTTTTGGCTTCTGTTTCGGCGCGCACGGGGTTTTCAACCAACTATCTTCTCTCAACCGGCGGATTTAACTCCGCGCCTCAGGATGTGACGGAAACACTCGCAAATGTCAAATCTACATGGGCTGATCTGGCGGCAAAAAAACAAACAAGCAGACTTGCAGGGCTCAAAGTAGCTGCAAGAAAAATGATTACCGATAATTTTTCTATTGTTGCTTGGTCGCCTGATGAGACAAAAATTCTCTACACCGCTTCCCAGTCTGCCAATCTTCCCATTGTCATAACTCCCCGCCTTATTGATGTTGACACAACACCAGAAGAGCGAACGATTGAAAAAGGAAATGCGTATATCTACGATATTAA
>DATIIG010000081.1:0-4893 GCA_035479835.1 Saccharimonadales bacterium (SeqCode)
AGGTATCATCCCACATCGTGTTTTGAAGGATTGTCATAATGCTTGTATGGTAGGGCAAGCAAATGAAAACAGCATAAAAGAAGCGTAAGAATGCAGTAAGGCAAAGATTTCGTGGTATAATAAACATCCTGGAGGAGTCGCATAGCAGGTCCATTGCGGAGGGTTGCTAACCCTCTGAGCCGAATAAGCTCGCGTGAGTTCGAATCTCACCTCCTCCGCCGCCTCTTTTTGCTACACTCAAAGTATGGGAGTTCTGGATTTTCTTTTTCCCAAATACTGCGTGTCGTGCAGAAAAATTGGCAGCTATATTTGTACAAACTGTTTTACTACCATTTCGTTTGATACCCAGGAGATGTGCGTTGCTTGTAATCGAGCGGCAATCGGCGGCGTAACTCACCCTGTCTGCGCAACTCGCTTCACCATTAATGCGGCAGTTGCAAGTATTGTCTACAAAGGCACCGTCAAAAAGCTTCTCTATAATTTTAAATACAAGCCGTATCTTTCAGATCTTGCAAGCGTTTTAACCGATTTGTTTTATGAGGGAATTATTCAAAAAGAAGCGTTTCAAAGCGCCCTGCGCCCGCAGGCGGTTCTTGTACCTATTCCGCTTCATGCTACGAAATATAGAAAGCGGGGATATAATCAGGCAAAAATTTTAGCAGCGGGGCTGGGACAAAAATTGTCCATTCCTGTCGTTGATTTGCTGAAACGAACAAAAAATACCCCCACGCAAGTGGGACTTCCCAGAGACAGGCGAATAGAAAATATCAAAGGCGCGTTTGCCGTTTCAGATAAGTTTGGAGGCAAAGTTAATGGCGCAACGATATTTTTGGTTGATGATATTTTAACAAGCGGTGCAACGATGAGCGAGGCGGCAAAAATACTCAAAAAAGCAGGAGCATCAAAAGTCTACGGCCTCGCCCTGGCAAAAGACGAATAAGGTTTTTGAGGCTAGTTATGCTTGACTTTTTGCTCTTACATTGATATACTACGAACTACGGGGATGCATCGCATCGACATTAGTAGCACATTAAAAACTGCAAGCCGACTTTGATAAAAGTCGTAAAACAGATCAAAAAATAAATGCTAACGATGAAAGTCGTTATGCGTTTCTCCCAGCCTATGGTACTGGGGTAAGCAATTACCTCGCTGCTTAAGCAAAGAGAACGCTGTTCATGAAATCTTTTCTCAACGGGATTTTTTGAGCATAATACAGTTGAGAAAAATGGTAGGGAAATTGGTTGTTTCCTTATTGTATTTATAACCTTTTGGCTTTACTTATTCTTGTCAATGAGAAACGGGTAAAGCGACATTTAATCATTGACTATGCTTGTAGAAGTTTTTAAGTAACACTTTTGGACTCGAGTTCATTGCTCGACATCTCCACAATAAAACCTCGCAAAATCTGCGGGGTTTTTGATGTTTATGCGAGGCTTTGCTCCAAATCCCGCTGCAGATCTTTTTTCTTGATAGCTCTTCTTTTGTCGTATTGTTTTTTACCTTTTGCAAGGGCGACTTCGACTTTGATGAAATGGTTATGGGTATAGAGCGAGACGGGAACCAGGGCGAGGTTGCTGCCTTCTACTTTTGATTTGAGGGAAATAATTTCATTCTTGTGCAGTAAAAGTTTTCGAGTTCTTTTCTCGTCATAACTTTCAGGCCTGGCATATTTGTATGCAAAGATTTTGGCGTTGATCAGATACGCTTCGCTGCCGACAATTTTGACAAAACTTCCGGTTAAATCAGCGCTTCCAAGCCGCACGGATTTTACTTCAAAGCCATACAAATTAATCCCTGCTTCAAAGGTTTCCAAAATCTGATAATCAAAATACGCGCGCCTGTTAACAATTTTCATGCCTTTATTATACGGCAAAGGAGATTATTTACCAATTATTACCAACGCATCGGTTGCAAAACTGCTTGAGAGGTCAGTTGTGACACTGCTTACACTGTACTTTTGCGAGAGATCTTTTTTGAGCGCGTCCGCGAAGTTATTGTTTGCATTTTTTACTTTTATCGTGACGCCGGTGTAACTGCTGTTGTCGGCATTGCCGGTTGATGAAACATTGTACCCCTGACTTTTGAGAAAATCGGCTGCTTTTCCCGCAGCACCTTCCTGTCCCGAACCGTTTTGCACCGTAATGGTAATTTTACTTTTATCAAGATTTGCTGCGCTACCGGCTGAATTTTGTTTTAAAGCGTCATTAACTTTTTGCAAAAGATCATCAACTTGTTTGCGCTGGTTGGATCCCTGCGGAAATTTATTTTGATTATCAGTTAAAATTTTCTGCGAAGCAGTCAGACTATCGACCGCCAGCCCTTTGTTTAAATCAAGAAGACTCACGCCTTGCTCGTACTGTTTCTGCGCTTTGGGGTAGATACTGTCATATAGCATTTGTTCTCTGGTGGTATCTTGTTTTTTGGCGGATAGGTACATGGCAAAAATAAGAAGAACAATCAGAATTACGGAAACTGTTAAAATCATTTTTTTTGTTTTTGACAGGGGCAATTTGGGAAGAGAAACGCGAAAAGGAAGCGAGGGTATTCTGCTTGACTTTCGCTCTTCAATTTCAACAAACGGCACAACTGCGGGCTGTTCAACTTTGTCTTCATGTTCGGTTTCTTCTCTTTCTTCCGGGGCTTCTTGGGTCGTTTCAAGGGAATCCGAAGACCCCATTTGCTTTATGGCGTCTTTGTACAAAATCACAATTGCCGCGGCTTCCGGTTCTTCCTTTCCCTGAATAATCGGCGCCAAATCCTCACTGATATCGGAGGGATCGGTGTGTTTGAGGGATGAAAGAAGGGTTGCTTTGGCGACATTGTCAAAAAACTGCTTGGTTCCCAGAATTATGGTATCATTGTCTTGCAAAAAGCCCGAGTAGGTTGCCAGTTCGTCTGATTCTTCTTCATCGCTCACACGGCCTAATTTTTCATCACGTTTCAAAAGAGCCCGAGCGTTGCCTTTGATAAACAGATACATGAGGTTATCCGCGATATATGAAACGATAAATGTTGAGGAAACACTATCCGGAATTTTTTTTGCCGTTTGAGAAACCGCCTGTTTTATCGTGTCAAGAGATTTGTGCTCAAGGGTAAAAAACTCCTGCTCAAGTGTCGTTAGAATATCTTTGCCGATAACATTGAGTGAAGTTTGCTCTTCACCATTTTTGTGAAGTGCGATGACGGCAAAAAGTTTTCCCGCGCTGTAGACCTGCGCCCACGACTGCTCATTGGGGGAGGCTACAATTTTTGCAAACTGCAGATCAGACATTAGTTATAGTATAGCAAGTGAGGAGAGAAAAAGCCAAATGCCCAAAAGTGTCAAAAGGATTGCCAATATCTTCAAAACGATTGCAACATGCACTTCTTTGACGATGGAATCCATAGAAAATACCTGCCGCACTACAATCAGAGAAAAAATAATATACATACCCACAATAAGTAAAAACCCGGCTTTTAAAAAGGGTATCAACTGCGAAGTTTGAAACGAAGTTATATCAAACGGCATTATCTCTCCTCCCGATTAAATCTTCAATAATTTTTACAACCCGCTGCGGATGGGGAACGGATGAAAAATCAAACATTTCCTGACTGCCTGCCGTCTGGACCAATACATCGCCGTAGTCAAAAACTGAGGGAATTACTCCTATTTGGGTATAGTTTACATCCTGAACAAGATCAAGTTTTGTCGCGGAAATATTTTTGTAAACTACATCTGAAAAATCAATATCAATAATGCGTATGGTAGTGACCATGGAGATATTAAAGTACCACGTAATAAAGTTGATGAAAATATACATTGCAATAAGCAGGTAGTAAAACAGCGTAAAAAATGTACCAAAGTTTGCCGGCAGAAATGAAAAAAGATTGTCAGCGGCAATAAAGGGAGTTTTGAAAAGTATATGCAAGATTGTCGGAACTACCAAAAGAACAATGCTGATAAAAATCCAAGGGAAATTGGTGATAAAATGGCGACGAAGAAAAAGTAAAATCGTTTCACCCTCTTCTTGCGTTGCAAACGTAATACCGAGGGGATTTTGGCAAAAAGCGGCGAGCGCGTGTATATGATGTTCGGTAATCGGCGGGGTTAGTTGATTTATTATTTGGCTGGAATCGGGTTGCGCGGGTTGACTACTTGGCGGTGAAGTAAATACATCAGGCATATTGTTATCTCTTTTCAACATTATACAACGGCCCGACAATATTGATGTTGGCAGGTGCTCGCAAATTAAAGTAATTTTTAAAATCCGATCCTGAGAAACTTTGTCCGTTGATGCTGACCGTTGATGTTCTGCCAGAGCCAAAATCGGCACTTATTGAAACATCGGACGCGCTGTCAAGCGGGGTAATGCCGCGACTTTGCAGTTCCTGTTTTACCCGAGCCGCGTCCCACGTGTCTACGCCGTCCGGGTTTGGTTTGTCGGTTTGGGACAAATGTTTTTGTGTTGATGAGTCGGCTTTTGCAAGAAGAAGAACATTGACAATATCTGCCACTTCATCCGATTTTAACCACGCGGTCCCGTTGTAGGCACTTCTTGATCCCCAGTCGCAGTAAAACCATGGAGACGCTTTATCATACGCATTGTTTTGTAAATCGGAAAAACTGTTGACAGAACCTGCGGCATCCAGCGAGTTTCTCGTATAAGATGTTGATCCTCCAAACACATCCGCAGATGAAAATGTATATCCTCCCGCAGTTGATGAGAACCATGCTTTAATAGGACTGCCGCCACTTGTTAACACTTGCCCTGCCGTGTCGTTAACTGCCTGTACCCAACTGTCGGAGTTTAGCTCCTTTTTTACGACCTGACAAGATTGGGAGGGACAAATCGTTGAACTGCCATTGTTGGTTACTGCCATGGCATAACTTCTGGCCGCAATAGCTTGTGCTTT
>DATIIG010000082.1:0-6324 GCA_035479835.1 Saccharimonadales bacterium (SeqCode)
TGCACTGCTAGAGAGTTTACATGCGAAAAAAGGGATAACATGTAATGATTACACAGGAAATGGGGTTAAAAGAAAGACACAATAATCAGGAAAAGGTGATATGCTTACAGCATGAAAAGAAATGACTAGAAATTTTCTTCTTATTATCTCTGCAGTATTGCTGCATTTACTTCTTGTTTTTTCACTAAACAATATTACTCATTCTATTTCCCGCAGTGGAACTCTCTCGCTTGTGTTTTATATTAGTTCTATAGAAAATAACCTGCCAATTCTTATAGGAGTATTAATAGGATTATTAGGAAAACACAACAGTTGGCGATATTCTTTTTTGTACGGTTTGTTAATAACGCCGATATCAGCGATTATGCTTTCCGCATTTTACGGCCCCGCAGTAAAAAATGTTGAAATAGGTATGCTTATTTATTCAATTATTCTTATTTCAATTCTTGCGACACTTGGTAGTTTTGCAGGCGAGCGAATAAAAGAACTTCAAAAGTAATTTAGTGGTATAATCAGACTGTGAAAAACGAAAAAGACCTCAAAAGTTTAGTCAAAGAAATCTTGGGAAAAGGGGCTTTGATGAGTTTGGGAGTTCTCGACGGCGACGAGGTTTGGGTCAGCGATGTACTATATGTTTTTGATGACAGCCTTTGCCTTTTCTGGCGATCGGAAGAAAAAACGCGTCACTCAAAAGCAATTGGTCATCATCCGCAAGCAGCAGCAACGATTACCATAACAGAGTCGACAACCGCAAAAAATATCGGTCTTCAGGTTTCAGGAATTGCGGAAAAACTCTCCGGTGAATATAAAGATTTGATGCAAAAAGATTTGCACAAAAAAGGACAGCATCATGCAAAAGATCAAAGCACGCTTCCTCCCGGCGAGTCGTGGTATAAATTAACTCCCAAAAAAATTGATATTATCTATGAACCGCTGTGGGGATACCACAAAAAATCCATTGAGTTATGAGAAAAACAATTGCGTGTGTTTTTGCTCACCCCGATGATGAAGCGTTCGGTCCTTCCGGCACTATCGCACAACTTGCAAAAGACAATGATGTGTATATTCTCTGCGCGACAAAAGGCGAGGCGGGAGAAAATAGTTTGCAGGCTTCAGAAAAACTCGCGCATATTAGAGAGAAAGAACTTTTGGAGTCTGCAAAAATTCTGGGAGTAAAAAAAGTTTATTTTCTGGGATTTAAAGACGGCACACTTTCCAACAATTTATACCACAAATTAGCCTCAAAAATTCAAGGTATACTTGAAAAACTCAAGCCCGAAATGATTATTACTGTGGAAATGCGCGGCGTTTCAGGACACATAGATCATATTACCGTCTCAATGGTGACAAGTTTTGTTTTTGAAAAATTGCCGTTTATTAAAACGATTATGTACTCTTGTATTAGTGATAAGCGCAGAGAATTTTTTAAAGATTATTTTATTTTTGTCCCTCCCGGATACAAAAAAAGCGAGATCGATAAAGTTGTTGATATAACGGATGTCTGGGATTTAAAAGTGAAAGCAATGCGCACACATAAATCCCAAAGCGCGGACGCAGAGCGGATTTTGCGGGAAATCAAAGATTTACCTAAAGAAGAATATTTTCTCGTTACCGAAAAATAAGATTATTTGTAAAGTCCGTTTTTTTGTATATAAGCTTCAACTTCTTTCGGCACCAAATACGAAATTGCCTTCTCCACTTTTATCCGATTTCTAATTACCGTTGATGAAATATTAGTCGTAATCAAATTTTTGTCATCTATAATTTCAAAACCTTTCGGAAGATTTTGAGGAATGTGATACGGATCACGGGGAAACACAAGAAATGTCGTGAAATCAAACAAATCATCGGTGTTATCCCATTTTTCATATTCGGCTACAATATCCGATCCGACAACCCAGTAAACGTTTGCTTTTGTTTGCTTTTTAATTTCTTTGACTGTGTCTTTTGTATAGCTTATTCCTTTTCTTTTTATTTCAATATCTGAAATTTCAACTCTCTCATTGGTCAAACACGCAAGCATGTTTAATCTATCTGTAATGCTTGCCTGCACCGGTTTCCATTGATGTTGATAGACAGGCATGAGAAGTATTTTATCAATATCGGGCCGAAGCTCTAAAATTTGTTTTAAAACAAAATAATGTCCGATATGCGGCGGATCAAAACTCCCGCCCAAAACAGCGATGTTCATTTTCTGCTATTATATCATTTGTGAAAAAAATAATTGCCGTTTTTTTCTGTGTCGTAATCGGCTTTGCGGTTTTCTTTTTGCTGCGCGGAAATCGGAAAGATAATTTTTCATTCCAAACGTCGTTTAAAAATACTTCAGAAACATCAACTCCGTCACTTGGTCAGGAGGAAAAAGGATTGTTTGTTCCGTATTGGACGCTTGCTAATTTGGACACAAACGGATATACAAAATTCTATTATTTCGGCGTTGCTGCAGATGAAAACGGAGTTGATAAAAGTGAACAGGGATTTATAAATCTGAAAACATTTGTCTCGCAAACAAAAGGAGCTCAAACATATTTGGTCGTGCGCATGGTTAACTCGCGGGTCAACGATAAAATTTTATCAAACGCAAAGTCACAAAAAACTATTGCACAAAATGCGGCTTCAATTGCGCGTCAAAACGGATTTGCCGGAGTTGTTTTGGATTTTGAACTCTCAGCGCTGGGGTTTGAGTCGGTCACAAATAACGTTTCGGCGTTTTACAAAACATTTTCCGATGTTTCAAAACAAAATAATCTGAAGTTCTTGGTGACATTATATGGTGATACGTTTTATGCTGGCCGGCCATATGATGTAAAAACCATCGCAAAAATTTCCGACGCGGTTTTGGTTATGGCATATGATTTTCATAAATCAAACGGTGCCGATCCGGGGCCGAATTTTCAGCTTAATGGCCGGGACACCTACGGATATGATTTCAAACAAATGACCAATGATTTTACAAAAGAAATTCCCAAAGAAAAACTGACGGTAGTTTTTGGGATGTTCGGATATGACTGGACGGTTGATGAAAAAAACCGCTCGGAAAAACAGGCAACGCCTCTGAGCGATTTAGAAATAAAACAAAAATTTTTGGGCAACTGCATGTTTAGTGATTGCAAAATAACTCGAGACAGCGAGTCGGCGGAGGAAAAAGTTTTATATACAGACAGTTTAGGAAAAAATCATGTGGTGTGGTTTGAAGATCAAAGTTCGGTGGATCAGAAAGAAAAATATTTGAGATCTCAGGGAATTAACTCATTTGCCTTCTGGGCAAATTCATACTTTTAGCGTGAGATCTGCGCAATTCACTAAACACATCGGGCTCCCGGAGGTGGCGGTGGGATTTGTCAGAAAGCGCATCCGCTACTAATCGTGCAAATATCTGATCAGTACGACCGGTTAAAAAATCAGGATGGTATATCCCACGCTCGGAAGAAGGAACCAAACCATCAATGTAATCCTGATTCAATTCACACCCGCTTACTCCCACATGTATTCTTACCCCATTTCTATTTCCCCACGCTTCACCTAAGCATATATCATTAAGTCCTAATTTCTCCAAATCATTAATTGCTTGATCAGAATCCAGCATTAAATCTCCTTCTTCTTTAAGAAAAAATGAGAGATTAGCTTTTCCGACCGCGTCAGGAATAAGATTATGCGGTTTTTCATAAATGGGGCCGACAGGATTAGAAACAACTGCATATAGCTTTCCATCTCCTACAACTGCTACCGTATATCCGCCTTCCCACGGATGCATATCAACAGGCGGATAGATACCTCTAAAAGGAGTTGCTAAAGCTTTTTGTACAGCTGTTTGAACATCTTGAGTAGTAATTTTTCCTTGAAGTTCGGGATTTCTCAAAGGATCGGTAAGTCTCTCTGCCATGGTAGGACCTATGAGTTTGGGAAGACCTTGCACTATCCACGGAAGGCGTGCTTTTCGTGTTGCAGAATCTGCGTTTGTAAAAGAAAGCAATTCTTCTTTAATAGCTTGCTCTGAAGGCGAGCTTTCTCCCAGTTCTAAATTTCTCATCGAGAGATTATATCATTATTATAGGTTCATTTCAAGTCATGTTTAGAAACATGTTTGGGATGCGTTGTAATTTGATAATGTAAGTGCTACTTGACGCAGGCGGGAAAATGTAGTATCATTTAATTCAGCCTTGGAAAGGGCTTTATTTTTTGAAAAAATATGGCAGATAAATTTATTCGCAACAAACCACACGTCAACGTCGGAACCATCGGTCACGTTGATCACGGAAAGACCACAACTACTGCGGCTATTGCTACCGTTTTGTCAAAAAAAGGCATGGCAACAGCTAAAAAATACGAAGATATCGACAACGCCCCTGAAGAAAAAGCACGCGGCGTTACGATTAACATTTCCCACATCGAATACGAAACAGACAAAAGACATTATGCTCATATCGATGCTCCGGGACACGCGGATTACATCAAAAACATGATTACCGGCGCGGCGCAAATGGACGGCGCGATTTTGGTCGTCAGCGCACCTGACGGACCCATGCCGCAAACCAGAGAACACATTCTTTTGGCACGCCAAGTCGGTGTTCCTTCAATTGTAGTTTTCTTGAACAAATGTGACATGGTACAAGACGCGGAGCTTTTGGATTTGGTCGAAATGGAAGTACGGGAACTTTTGACAAAATACCAATATCCCGGAGCGGATGTGCCGATTATCCGCGGTTCAGCACTCAAAGCTTTGGAAGGCGACGCGGAAGCGGAAAAACAAATCCAGGCTCTTATGGACGCGGTTGACAGCTATATCCCCACACCCGAGCGCCCGATTGATAAGCCGCTTCTTATGCCGGTTGAGGATGTTTTCTCAATCAAAGGACGCGGAACAGTAGTTACCGGAAGAATTGAGCGCGGTGTTGTAAAAGTTAACGAGACTGTGGAGATTGTCGGCATAAAAGCGACCAAATCAACAGTCGTAACGGGTGTTGAAATGTTTAAGAAAATGCTTGATGAAGGACAAGCGGGAGATAATGTCGGACTTCTTCTTCGCGGAGTTGAAAAAAATGACGTTGAGCGCGGACAGGTTATCGCAAAACCGGGATCAATTACTCCCCACACAGAATTTGAAGCGGAAGTTTATGTTTTGACAAAAGAAGAAGGCGGACGCCACACACCGTTTTTCACCGGATATAGACCGCAATTTTATATCAGAACCACTGACGTTACCGGAAATGTTACTTTGCCAAACGGCGTTGAAATGGTCATGCCGGGAGACAATACAAAAATGACAGTCAAACTTATTGTTCCGGTTGCCATGGAAGACGGCATGCGATTTGCTATAAGAGAAGGTGGCCGAACAGTCGGCGCCGGAGTAGTCAGCAAAATTATTGCATAAAAGTTTTAGATTTTTAAACAGTACCGCCTCTTGGGCGGTTTTTTGTGACCAATAGACAAGCTTATGTGCTTGTAGTATAATAACATTTACTAAAAGAACACAAGTTCTTTGATAACATAAACTATGCCAAAAGGAAGAATTCGGGTACGACTTAAAAGTTATGACGCGCGGGTCATTGACTCGTGTTGCCAACAGATTTTGGATACGGCGATAAGAACCGGAGCCAAGGTTGTAGGTCCGATACCGCTTCCTACCAAGCGCAGTGTTTATGCTATCAACAAAGGCCCCTTTATAGACAAAGACGCCCGCGATCACTTTGAAATCAAAGTCCACAAAAGACTTATCGATATCGTTTCTCCAACAGACAAAACCATTGACTCTTTAACTCATCTGGAACTCCCCGCCGGTGTGGATATCGCGATAAAAATGTAACCTCAGCGTATAGCAAATAGCGGATAGCGTATAGTTACCACAAAAGAAACAATTTCCGAACCTAAATTGTGCG
The DNA here is from genome assembly GCA_035479835.1 of Saccharimonadales bacterium (SeqCode). Classification (GTDB taxonomy): domain Bacteria; phylum Patescibacteriota; class Microgenomatia; order Levybacterales; family UBA12049; genus DATIIG01. The sequence goes on from DATIIG010000082.1 coordinate 5,877, forward strand.
TGTTGCATTTCTTAGCGTATTCTTATATAATTGAGAGTGAAAAGTCATGATTAACCGATTGGAGGTATCTTTGGCCACATAGTAGGCGAGCTTTGAGGTTTAAAGCCTCTCTCAGCGACCCTATGTGGTCGCTTTTTTGTTGTATATGCAAACAATGCTTGGAAAAAAACTCGGACAAACTCAAAAGTTTCTGGAAAACGGTATGCGTATTCCGGTAACAACCGTCGCGGTTGCGGGCAATACTGTTGTGGGTCAAAAAACGCAGGATAAAAACGGTTACAGCGCGCTGCAACTTGGTATCGGTACAAAGAAACGACCGAATAAAGCACTGCAAGGAATTATGAAAGGAGCAAGTCTAACAACTGCTCCTTATTTTTTGAAAGAGGCGCGAGCGGATGACGGTGAAGTTTCTTCTCTCGCACTTGGCACAGTACTCAAAGCAACAGAA
>DATIIG010000083.1:0-4510 GCA_035479835.1 Saccharimonadales bacterium (SeqCode)
GATTATCAAAGCATGTCGTATAAAAAGGGCGATCTGCTGCTTGTTGCAAAAAATGTGTTAAAAGACCAGGCAAGCGGTTTGGATCTTGATAAGAGTCAAGTAACGGAGGATGTCAAAGATATAAAGCAAAAAAGCGATAAAGACGCAACGATTACGGTATCGTTCCACGCGCATCTTTTGCCAAAAATTGATAATGATGCACTTGCCAAACAAATTGCAGGAAAAAGTTTTACCAGTGCGGTACGGATTTTTTCAACACTTCCGCAGGTGACCAACGGAAAAATTATTTTGAGTCCCGGTATTCCGCTTTTGCCAAGTGTTTTACCCAGACAGTCCTCAAATATTCACATCAAGCTTGAATCTCAATGACAACCGTTTATTACAAAAAAAATAAAGGGAGACGAAAATTACTGCTTCGCTTTGCCGGGCTTGGTATTTTTTCGCTCGGTTTGCTTATCATTTTATATGTTTTCTTTCCCCTTATTTCGTGGAAATTGTATTATGCTTCCGCGTTTGCCTCGCAGGATATTTATGCTCCCATTCCCAAAGTTTCTATGGTAAATCCTGCCGCAATCGGAGGCCTTTTAACGGCCGCGTCACAGGCCGTAGGAGGAGTCGACTTTACCAACGCGCAGAATTGGTATCCCTCAAGCAGTTTTGACGCAAAAGGAAAACCGAAGGTTTCATCATATATTCTCTCTATCCCCAAAATTAATATTGCGCGCGCCGTGGTTTCAACAACGGACAGCGATCTTGCGGCACATTTAGTTCATTTTACCGCCGGAGCGCTTCCGCCTGATAACGGGAACGCGATCGTTTTTGGTCACTCAACGCTGCCGCAACTCTATGATGTACATAACTACAAAACAATTTTTACAAATTTATACAAACTCAATGTCGGTGACGCCCTGTATGTAACGGTTTCAGGTATAACCTATACGTACAAAATACAAAATATTATTGTCGTTGAACCGGAGGATACGTCGGTTTTGTCACAGGATCTGGACACAAGCTACCTCACCCTTATAACATGTACGCCGCCGGGGACTATTTGGAAACGGCTTGTTGTCAAAGCGCGGCTTGAAAAAATTTCGTAATATGGATCAAGACCAACCGGGCATCATAAAAAGATTGTTTGTGCAGATTTGGCCCACAATATATCGGCTCATCAATAGCGTTTTATATTTTGTTATTTCTCTTATAAGAGCAATGGTAAAAATTGCCATCTCGCAACTAAAACAACAATAATGCAGGAATCACTCGCCCTTTCGGCAATTCAAAAAAAACTCGTCGGCAAACGCTTAAACTACAAAGAGATCTATGCAATCATGGATGAGATCTCCAAAAAAAAACTTGGCGATGTGCTCACAACTTATTTTGCCGCTTCGGGATACTCAAAAGGGTTTACTCAGCAGGAGCTTTATTTTCTCACAAAAGCGATGGTTGAGACGGGAGAAAAACTCCATTTCTCCGGCATCGTTGCGGACAAGCATTCAATCGGCGGCGTTCCCGGAACCAGAACAACTCTCATTGTTGTCCCGATTGTCGCGGCGGCAGGATTTACTATCCCCAAGAGTTCTTCACGCGCCATCACAACACCCGGAGGAACAGCCGATGACATGGAAGTTATTGCAAAAGTAGTTTTCAAAAAAGAAAATATTTATGAGATTGTCAAAAAAACAAACGGCTGCATTGTCTGGGGCGGCAGTTTTAATATTGCACCTGCCGATGACATAATAATTCAGGTTGAGGAGCCGCTTCTTTTTGAAAGCTTTGATAAAATTTTGGTTTCGATAATGGCCAAAAAAATTGCGTTCGGATCAAATCATGTGGTGATTGATTTACCCTATGGTGAAATGGTAAAAGTTCATCAAATAAAAGACGCGAAGATCCTGGCAGAAAAATTTGAAATGCTTGCCAAACGCTTTAACATAAAAATCCGCGTTCTTATTCACCGAACCGACGAGCCGGCAGGACGGGGCGTAGGACCGCTTCTTGAAACACGGGAAGCAATACGTGTGTTGCAGCAGAAATCCAATCGTCCGCTTGACCTTGAAGTCAGAAGCATTAATTTAGCGGGAAATTTACTTGAGCTGTGTCTCAAAGACTCGCCGGACAAACTCAAAGAGGAAGTAAAAAAAGAATACGGCAACTGCTTCGGTTGGGCAACGCATCTACTTCATAGCGGCAAAGCGTTTTTAAAAATGCAGGAAATTATAGAAGCACAAGGCGGCAATAAAAAAATCGACAGCGAAGATCTCAAACCCGGCAAACATTCTTTTACCCTTTTGGCTGCACGACACGGCAGAGTAAAAGGACTCAACAGTAAAAATCTGACTGTTGTTGCAAAAATTCTGGGTGCCCCCAAAGACAAAAAAGCGGGAATTTATCTGCATAAAAAAATCGGCGAAAAAGTTGAAAAAGGAGACACCCTCTGTACACTGTATAGCCAAAACTTGTATAATATAAAAGAAGGGAAAGAAACGCTAAGCAATTTTCCCGTCCTGTCCTACGAGCGATGAAAAAACTTATCATCTTTTTTGCTCTTCTGGTTATTATTTTTACCTGTGCTTTCATCTGGTGGACAAGCGGCACATCGGCTGAAGATAAATCAAATAAACAACCCGTTATCTTTGTCGTCAAGCAGGGTGAGGGCGTTCGTGAAATTGCGAACAATTTAAAACATGAAGGACTTATCCGCGATCCGATTGTCTTTTTTCTTCTTGCCAAAAAACTCGGAATTGATAATCAAATTGAAGCAGGCGATTTTCGCATAAGTCCCTCAATGACTCCTGAGGAAATTGCAAAAGCAATGACACACGGAACGCTTGATATCTGGGTGACAATTCCGGAGGGAAAGCGCGCCGATGAAATAGCCGATATTTTTCAGAAAAAAATTCCGAATTACAAAGACGATTGGCGAAAAGCACTTGAGGATAACGAAGGATATCTTTTTCCCGATACCTATCTTATTCCAAAAGACGCGGGTATCCAAACCATTATTTCTCTTATGCGAAATACGTTTACGCGCCGCTACGACGGCCTGGCAGTGCCGACAAGCAGCAAGCTTTCGCAGCATGATATCGTGACGCTTGCGTCGCTGGTGGAGCGCGAAGCCAGGTTCGCCGATGACCGGCCGCTTGTGGCATCGGTATTTTTAAATCGACTTAACATCGGCATGGCGCTACAAGTTGACGCAACCATTCAATATGCTCTGGGCTATCAGCCCGGTGAACATACGTGGTGGAAAAAGAATTTAACGGCAGATGATATCAAATTAAACTCTCCCTATAACACGTATCAAATTCCCGGCCTTCCGCCTACTCCGATTAGTAATCCCGGAACCGATGCGCTGCAAGCTGTCGTAACTCCGGCAAAAACGGATTATATTTATTATGTTTCGGATAGCACCGGCCATTTGCATTTTGCAAAAACGCTACAAGAACATAACGCCAACATCAAAAAATACGGATTATAAACGATGATTGTTAAACGAAAAGACGGGTATTTTGTACTTTCTGAGAAGACCAAACGCAATCTTGGCGGGCCGTACAAAACAAAAGAAGAAGCACAAAAACGCCTTCGCCAAGTGGAATACTTCAAACACCTCAAGAAATAGATTTTTTTCCATAAACTTTTACTAAATATAGCATTGCTTTCATTTGACTATTCCGCTTGTTTTATTTCATAATAAATGTAATGCCCAACCTCGGAAATATTGCAGTTAAAGATATTAAGGTTTTCTTAAGAGACCTGACCCGACATACGGTCTATACGCTTTTTATGGTTTTGCTTGCTTCAGGGCTTACCTATCTGCTTTTGCAATCATCCATCAAGTCAGATATACAAACAATGATGAGTAAGATCCCCGCAGTAACCTACAAAAAAACCGTTGCGCCGCCGGTTGTAAACGATGATATGTATACCGAGCGCGGCAGTCCGTACGACAATAGAACGGTGGGAAGCGAAAGTGCCAATGTCATTTTTCATGGACCGCGGGATAAAAAACTCGTTGCTATTACCTTTGACGCGGAAATGACAGACGGCATGCGCGCAAATTTTGTTTCCGGCAGAGTTGCCAGTTCTTATGACAAACGAATTATTGATATTTTAACTAAAACCAATACAAAAGCAACGCTTTTTTTAACAGGCATGTGGATTGAGCTGTATCCTGATGTTACAGAGGAACTTTCGAAAAACCCGCTCTTTGAACTGGGAAGTCATTCATATACCGATAGTTCATATAGCGGATTTTGTTATGGTTTGGGACAACTTCCTAATACGGTAAAAATTGAAGATATTGGAGCAACGGAAAAACTTTTGCGCGAACACGGTCATATTGACAACCGGCTTTTTCGTTTCCCCGGCGGCTGCTATACGCCCGATGATGTAAAACTCGTCAATCAAGCAAACGATACGGTAGTACACTGGGATGTGGTAGGAGCTGACGGATTTAATGAAAATACCAATCAAATCGTTCGAAATGTTGTTGATAATACGCAAAACGGTT
>DATIIG010000084.1:0-17077 GCA_035479835.1 Saccharimonadales bacterium (SeqCode)
TTAAAGGAAGAATCGCCTGGAATTTCCGGTCTCGTCCCTGCTTCGCGCTGCCTCCTGCTGAGTCTCCCTCGACCAAATACAGTTCGGAAACACTCGGATCTTTTTCCTGACAGTCTGCAAGTTTCCCCGGAAGCGATGATCCCTCAAGCGCGCCTTTGCGAAGAATTGCTTCTTTTGCCGCTTTCGCAGCAAGCCTTGCTTTTGCCGCCAGATAAACTTTTTCAAGAATTTTTCTCGCCTCCCCGGGATTTTCTTCAAAATACGTTGAGAGACCTTCTTTCACAATGCTTTGCACAAGCGGTTGAATTTCCGAATTTCCCAATTTTCCTTTTGTCTGTCCTTCAAACTGAATTCGGTCTTGGGGCATTTTCACAAAGACAACCGCGGTAAGTCCTTCCCTCGTGTCGTCTCCCGTTATTGAATCTTCTTCAGATTTGAAACTGCCGATTTTTTTTCCATAGTCATTGACCGCACGGGTGAGGGCCATGCGAAAACCGGTCAGATGCGTTCCGCCGTTGACGGTGTTTATGACATTGACATAGCTTTCAACATTTTCGCTGTATCCGTTGTTGTATTGCAGGGAAACTTCTACTTCAACATCGCCGTCCTGTTTTTGAATAAAAATGGTTTTGTGCAAGGGGTCTTTGTTTTCATTTAATTTATCAACCAGCGAGGTAATGCCGCCTTCAAAATAATAATGAATCTCTTTCTCTTTGCCCTCGCGTTTATCAAATAAATGAAAATACAAATTCGGTACCAGATACGCGCGTTCGCGAATTGCCTTTTTAACCGTGTCAAACTCAAATTCGGTTGTTGAGAAAATCTGGCTATCGGGGAAAAACGTAACGGTTGTTCCGGTTGTCGGAAGACCAAGCGCGTCCGTTGAAATTTTTCCTTTCGCGTCTTGTTCCATGAGTTTGGTTGTCGGGATTCCGCGTTTGTATTCCTGTCGATAAACTTTATTATTGCGTCTGACCTCAACCCACATCCATTCAGAAAGCGCGTTGACAACCGATGATCCGACTCCGTGCAAACCTCCTGAAATTTTGTATGCGCTGCCGCCGAATTTTCCGCCGGCGTGAAGTTTGGTCATAACAATTTCAAGTGCACTTTTTTTAAATTGGGGCATCATGTCAACAGGAATTCCGCGTCCGTTATCGGTGACTGTAGCGCTACCGTCATGGTTTAAGCTGATCCAAACATTAGTCGCGTATCCCGCGAGTGCCTCATCAACGGCGTTATCAATAATTTCGCGAAGTGATTCATGAAGACCGATCACGTCAGTGGAGCCGATGTACATGCCGGGGCGTTTTCTGACCGGTTCGAGTCCTTCTAAGACCTGGATGTGTGCTGCCGAGTATTCCGATGACTTGCTCGAGGATGAGGATTTCACTGCCATAAAGTTTTGTAAGTAAATTATAGCAGAACTTAGCGAAAATTTCCAGATGAGATCGCGTGTTATAAAGAAAGAAATAAATTTTCCAGAGCAAAGCGCGGTGAGACGTTTGTTGTTTTTATAATAGTGTATGTTTTTTGAAAAGAAGCGACGATGTTATTTGTTATTGGTGATTTGTTATTCGGATTTGAAACTTTTTCTAAATGCATTTGTCTTCCCGCAAGAATTAATTTTTCAAGAAAAGAAAGTGCATCTTCACGGGTTTTTCCATAGTCTTGCGCAATTTTGAGTTTCTCCCCTACCCCGCCGGATAAAAGTTTGGTAATCATATTCTGAAACTCTTCTGCTTCTTTTTCGGATAGCATTAGAATTTGCTTTTCGGTTTCAATAACCGTGCAGCGGGACAATATGGTGGGAAGCACGGACTCTCTGCTGGGAACTGCCAGTACTATAATAGTATGGTCAGGCGGCTCCTCAAGAATTTTTAACAGCGCGTTTTGCGCCTCGACCGTTATCTCATTTGAGGCATTAATTACCAGCAGCTTTGTTTTGCTCTTAATGGGTTTGAGAAAAAGTTTGTGCTGAACATCGCGAACCTGTTCAATACCGACGGATTTTTCACTCTCAATCGACGCAGCGTCAATGGGATCTATGTGTTCTCTTTCCCGAATCTCTTCCAGCTTTTGGTTTATTTTTTCTTGGCTTTTTGAAGCGAGTAAATAGCTTTGAACCATTGACATAATATAGCACATTTCATACTATAGAAGTAATGCCCAATCAAGTCGCAGCAAGCCAGGATCCGCTGGTACAAAATCAGCACATCACCGATATTCTTCTTTCGGAACATTTACTGTCTCAAGATCAGTATAACGATATAAAAGTAAAAAGCGCGACGCAAGGGATTTCTGAAGACGCGGTTTTGGAGTCGCTGCATGTGGTTGATGAGGAAAAAATTGCCGAAGCACGGGCAAAACAGCTGGGCATTCCCTTTATTAATTTGGGTGCAATTTCGGTTTCCCCGCAAGCGCTTTCTCTTATTCCCCGCGGTGTTGCGGAGCGGTTTTCGCTTATCCCCTTTCTATATGATGAAAGAGCAAAAACGCTTTCCGTTGCGATGAGCAATCCCGTTGATCTGGAAGCGCTTTCGTTTGTCCGCCAAAAAACAGGACTTACTATTAAAACTTTTGTCGCAAGTCCCGCGGACGTCAATGCATCAATTAATCAGCAGTACAAACAGGAAATTATCGGTGAAGTCGGACAAGCCCTGAAAGAAACGGAAGAAGTTAGTCAAACCAGAACCGTTGACAGTAAGCAAATCGGTGAAATTATCAAAGAAGCGCCGATTGCAAAAATTGTTTCAACCATTCTTGAGTTTGCTCTTAACAGTCGGGCGTCCGATGTGCATATTGAGCCGCAGGAAGATAGAGTCCGGGTGCGCTACCGTATTGACGGCATTTTATATGACCGGCTGTCTCTTCCAAAAAGTGTGCAGGAAGCGCTTATCTCAAGAATAAAAATACTATCTGAAATGAAAATTGATGAGCACCGGACGCCGCAGGATGGGCGTTTTAATTTTAAAGCAGGAGGCTCGGAGGTTGATCTTCGTATTTCCGTTCTTCCCGCGTCTCACGGGGAAAAAATTGTCATTAGACTTCTTCGCAAGTCCGGCGGTGTCCCTACACTTCAGGAACTGGGCTTAACGGGCATGGCACTCAAAAATCTTGAAACAGCAACACTTCGTCCGCACGGCATTATTATTGTCTGCGGGCCGACCGGCAGCGGAAAAACGACAACACTGTATGCAGTTTTGTCCAGACTCAACACGGCGCGTGTGAATATCATGTCGCTTGAGGATCCGGTGGAGTATGAAATTCCCGGTATTAATCAGGTGCAGATAAATCCGGCTGTGGGGTTAACATTTGCTACGGGTCTTCGCGCGTTTTTGCGCCAAGACCCAAATATCATACTTGTCGGAGAAATTCGCGACCGTGAAACTTCGGACCTTGCGCTTCAGGCTGCCTTAACGGGTCATTTAGTTTTTTCAACACTTCATACCTCAAACGCCGCGGGCGTTTTGCCGCGTCTTATTGATTTAGGGGCGGAAGGTTTTCTTCTTGCGTCCACCATGAACGCGGTTGTCGGACAGCGCATTGTGCGAAAAATCTGCCCGCACTGTAAGCAAGCATACGTCCCCCCTGCCGCGCTTGTCACGGAAATTCAATCGGCGCTTGGTAATTTATTTCCAAAACAAAACGGGGAAATAAAACTTTATAGAGGAACCGGATGCAGCGAATGCGGCGGGTCAGGATATTTGGGCAGAATCGGTATTTTTGAAGTTTTGCAAATCAGCGAAAAAATCGCGCAGCTGGTTCTTTCCCATCCCGATGCTATAACAATTGAACATGAGGCGGTTGCGGAAGGAATGATAACGCTTAAACAGGACGGGTATTTGAAAGTTTTAAAAGGAGATACGACAATTGAGGAGGTTGTTCGCGTCGCACAGGAGTAAGCCATGAATATACAAGAACTTTTACAATTGGTTATCAAAAACAAAGCATCAGACCTGCATTTGCTTGCCGGATTTGCCCCCGCTATTCGCATTGACGGATCGCTTTCGTATCTCACGACGTGTCCGATTCTCACCCCCGAGGTTGTTGAAACACTGATTTTTGCGATGTTAACGACTGATCAAAAAGAACTTTTGCTTGCGAACAAGGAAATAGATTTTTCCTATGGTCTGGGCGCGGGTTCCTATGGGGACTCGGGTCGATTTCGCGTAAATCTGTACTATCAACGCGGCTTTCTCAGCGCGGAATTCCGTTACCTTTCCCCGATTATACCAACAATTGAGCAGCTGCACTTGCCTAAAATCTGTCATTCATTTGCGACAATGAAGCAAGGATTTGTTCTGGTCACCGGCCCGACAGGTCATGGAAAATCAACAACGCTTGCTTCCATGATTAACGAAGTTAATATGCAAAAACCCGCGCATATTTTAACCATTGAGGACCCGATTGAGTACATGTACCCCAAAGGTGCCAGTATAATCTCTCAGCGCGAAATGGACACCGATACTCATTCCTGGAATGTCGCGCTTCGATCTGCTCTTCGCGAAGATCCTGATGTGGTGATGGTCGGAGAAATGCGCGACCCCGAAACGATTGCCGCCGCAATAACAATTGCCGAAACCGGTCATTTGGTTTTCTCAACACTTCATACCAACTCCGCCGCGCAAAGCATTGACCGCATTATTGATTCATTTCCCGCGAGCCAACAAACACAAATCAGAATTCAACTCGCGTTAACACTTCGCGGAATTGTTTCACAGCGTTTAATTCCGCAAATAAGCGGAGGACGCGTGCCGGCGGTTGAAGTGCTGATAGGAAATAATGCAATCGCCAGCAACATTCGAGACGGAAAAACGCATCTGATCGACTCAATTATAGAAACGTCGCAGGAAATCGGAATGATACCGCTTGAAAATTCTCTGGCGGAGCTGGTTCGCTCGGGTGCAATTTCTCTTGAAAGTGCAAGAAGTTACGCATCTCATCCGGAAATTCTCACAAAAATGCTTGCATAAAATGAAACTGCACTACAAAGCAATTACACAGGAGGGCAAACGAATCAGCGGCGAAATCGACGCAAAAAATATCGAAGAAGCGGGAGTTTTTCTCCGCAGCCGCAATCTTTTACCCATCAACCTCTCCAAGAAAAAAGAATCAACACTTTTGGATATGCTGCCCTTTTTTAAAAAAACCAAAGCATCGGATATTTCGCTTTTTACGCGTCAGCTTTCATCGATGCTCACAGCCGGTATTACCCTTCTTCGCTCACTACAAATACTTGAGGAGCAGACCCAAAATACGGCAATGAAAGAAGTTATTAAAGGAATGATTGCAGACATTGAGGACGGAAAATCGTTTTCCACAGCAATTGCCAAATATCCCGAAACTTTTCCGCTCATTTATTCATCGCTTGTGCGCGCGGCTGAATCTGCCGGACTTCTCGATAAAGTTTTGGAGCGGTTGGCGGAAAATCTTGAAAAGCAGCAAAAATTAAAATCAACCATTAAATCCGCACTTTTGTATCCGCTCATCGTTATTATTCTCATGGGAGTTGTCATGTTTATTATGATGATTTTTGTCATCCCGCAGCTTTCCGATCTTTATAAAAGCTTAAACATTGATTTGCCGCTGCCTACAAAAATCGTTGTTGCTATTTCAACATTCACAAAAAATTTCTGGTTTCTTATTATTGCCGGCGCGTTGATTTTGAGCTACGCGTTTCGCAAATGGCGCCGCAGTAATACGGGAGAACTTATCGTTGATAATATCGAGCTGAAAATACCGGTTTTCGGAAAGATCATTAATGAAGTTTCACTGACCGAATTTTCCCGAACCTTCGGACTTTTGGTGGGAAGCGGAACGCTTATTATTGACGCGTTGAGTAAAACAAGCGATACCCTTGAAAATATTCATTTTCGAAGGGCGGTAAAAGACATCGCAAACAGAATGGAAAAAGGCATTCCTCTGGGAGATTCAATGGCTACCTATTCCCTTTTTCCTCCGCTTCTTCTACAGCTTGTTAAAATCGGTGAAGAAACGGGAAAATTGGATGAAACGCTGCTTCGCGCGTCGGTATATTATGAAGATGAAGTTGACCGGCGCGTCAAAGGACTTACTACGGTTTTGGAGCCTTTCATTATGATCGTACTTGGTATTGCCGTGGCGTTTTTGATTTTGGCGGTGTTAACGCCGATTTATAAATTAACTTCATCAATTCAATAACAGGTATTGACAAACGAGAGCGTGTATGACTACACTAAATTGTAAGTGAAAAAGCTGCTCAAAAATCAAAAAGGATTTACCCTCATCGAACTTCTCGTTGTCATCGTAGTTTTGGGAGTTTTGGCAACGGTTATTATTATTGCCATTAATCCGCTTGAGCAAATCGCCAGGGCCCGGGACGGCGGAAGAAAAACCACACTTTCACAACTTCAGTCCGCGGTGCAGGCATATTACACGTCTCACAGCGCGGTATATCCTACCGCAAACGCGACATGGCTTACTACTTTGCAAAGCTCAGGAGAGCTCAAATCGCCGCCTGCCGCGACAACGTATACCATTTCAGGAACAGGCGCATGCACGACAAACGCGCAAAACGGATGGTGTTACACCACCAATGCAAACGGTGAAGCAAGCGTTTTTGTCAGACTTGAGTCGTCTTCGGAAAAATCAAAGTGCGCGGCGGGAAACCCGTATTTTGTTTTTGATTCATCGCTGAACCAGTCATGCATTGTTTGCTCGCTCGCCGATCCGACTGTGGGCACCGCGTGCAACGCGACACAATAACCTCGTTTAAACCCGTTCACTTGACAGCATCTTCTATTTCATTCTAAACTGAAGTAATGAGCAAAAATTCTCCATTCTCAAAAGGTTTCACACTTGTTGAGCTACTTATCGTCATCGCGGTTTTGGGAATTCTGGCATCAATTATTCTGGTTATCATTGATCCAAACGCTCAGTTTGCAAAAGCGCGAAACGCCGCAAGGAAGCAAGATCTTCGCCAACTGCAAGAAGCACTTGACCGCTACAAAATCGCAAACGGCGGTTATCCGATATCTCCCGGGTGGTGCGGATCATGGCCGGGAACAGTATATTCAACCTGCGGAACAGACTGGATTCCGGGTTTAGTCGCAAGCGGAGAGGTAAAAAAATTGCCCCAAGATCCTCTTGCGGGAAAAGGGACAGTTCCGGCATGTGCTGGTCAATCAGCAGCATGGTCGGGGTATCTGTATTACTCAAACGGTGTTGATTTTAAGCTTTTGGCTCATTGTACACCGGAGGGAGATGCATTTCCTCATAACGGAACTTGCACGGGTTTTGCGGACCCGTTCTGCGATCCTCTGCGCCCGACATGGGCGTGGGCTGTATATACTCCCGGAGCCGTAAACTGGTAAGCCATTGTTTTTTCTCTTCAAGTTTTGCATAATGCAATAGTGGTTGTTGTCATTTTTTTACTGGGTCTTTGTGTCGGCAGTTTTTTAAATGTAGTTATTGATCGCCTGCCGCATGAGCGGTCAATTATCAAAGGCAGATCGCACTGCGAGCATTGCAAAAAAACTCTCGCGTGGTTTGACCTTATTCCCTTAGTCTCCTTTTTGTTTTTAAAAGGCAAATGCAGGCACTGCCATAAGTTCTTTGGCTGGCACTACATTGGCATTGAACTTCTTACGGGAGTTTTGTTTGTCATTACAGCTGTGTGGTTCTTTTCAAATCATCCTCAAATTTTTAATTTTCAATTTTTAATTTTCAATTTAGTTTATTATTTTTTTATTGTTTCAAGTTTGATCGCGATTTTTTTCATTGACCTCAAACACGGAATAATCCCCGATAAAATCGTATATCCTGCTATTGCAATTTCTTTTCTTTTCCAAATTCTCAACTCTCCCGCTTCGCAGCGAGGCGAGCCATTCTCCATTCTCAACTCTCTACTGTCTGCTCTTGGCGCGTTTGCGTTTTTTCTGCTTCTCTATCTGGGTACAAAAGGAAAAGGCATGGGACTTGGGGACGTGAAATTTTCATTTTTACTCGGTCTGATACTGGGGTTTCCGCTTATTGTTGTAGGCTTGTACGTAGCATTCTTGACAGGTGCAATTATCTCAATCATACTGATATTATGGCGGAAAAAAAGGTTTTCCGGCGGGACAATTCCCTTCGGGCCGTTTTTGGTATTTGGAACACTTGTCGCGCTTTTTTTCGGAAAACAACTGCTCTCACACATCCTCGCCTTTTACCGGTTTTAAGCGACTGCGGTTTTACGCTGATTGAGTATCTGATTGTTTTATCTGTTTTTGTGATTGCACTAAGCGGTATATTTATTGTTTTGCATCCGGTTGAATATGTGCAAAAACTGGCTGATCAGCAGCGCAAAAACGATCTGACAAATGTGCAGCAGGCTTTAAGTAGATACTATCATGATTTCGGCAAGTATCCGCGATATGATAAGTCGTCATATGAAATAATCGGCCCAGACAACAAGCCGGTTGCGTGGGGCAATAAATTCGCAAATTACATGGACGCGCTGCCGCTTGACCCAAACAGCAGCAAACAGTATATCTACTTCGCTCCCGATTCAAGCGGACAAACGTATTATTTATTTGCAAACCTTGACAGCTCAAATGACAAAGATTTGTGCAACAAAAGCAATGCTTGCAACAGCGTTCCAAAAAATGTCATGTGCGGAGATCATTTTGTCTGTAATTACGGCATTTCAAGCAGCAATGTAACACCGTGAAAGTTTAAAATGAAAAATTTAAAGTTTAAAACTACCGGAGGTTTTACCCTGATAGAACTTTTGATTGTTATTGCAATCATCGGTATTCTCTCGGCAATTTTTGTCGGAAGTTATGTTTTTGTTCAGACTAAATCACGCGACGGACAAAGAAAATCAGATATGCAACAACTGCGCTCTGCGCTTGAGTCGTATCATGCCGATTGGAGTAAATATCCGCTCAGTGGTCCGCAAAGTGCTTGTTCGATAAACGGCGCCTACTACGGCGGCGGATACCAAACACTTCCGCCATTTAGCTGCGGTGCGCCATTTACTTCACCTGACGGGAAAACTGTGTATGCAAACAAAGTACCATGTACGCCAAACTCCACATGCGGATATAATTATACAAGTACCGACGGCAATACATACAAAATTGAAACGTGTATAGAAACCGCAACCGACACAGACCAAAATACCGCCCCCAATACCAATTGCCCGTCAGGGAAAGAATACCTCATCACAAACCCATGAAAAGAATTCAGAATTTAAAATTCAGAATTGAGAATTTAAAAGGCTTTACGCTGATTGAGCTTTTGATTGTTATTGCCGTTGTCGGGCTTTTTTCTACACTCGGCGTTGCCGCATTTATCCAGTACAACCATTCCCAGGCGCTGGGAAGCGCGACATCAACGGTTGTTAATATGCTTACCACTGCACGTTCCCGCGCGCAATCACAAGTAAAACCGCAAAACCCTCAACTTCCCGATTGTTTTGATGATCCCGCGAATAATAATTTCAAACCCATGCAAGGGTATGAGGTGCATATTTGCGGAGTTTCGGGCGACTCACCCGCCGGCGCGGGGCAATGCATCAATGCCGCCTATAACGCCGCGCATCAGCAGTATCTGGAACTTGCGATTAAATGCAACAACGCGGTTGATGTGTTAACCGATGCGACACAAAAGATGCCCGGCGATATCTCATTTATGCAATCGGCTCAAAACTCACAAGACAGCGCGAATATGTCATACTCGTTTTTCTTTCCGGTCTTAACGGGAGTTGTGCAAAGCAAAGGCCCAAACGGGATCGGGGATATTTTTTTGCAGGGGTATAGCTTAGTTCGAAAAATTACTATCACAAACGCGGGAGTTATTAGTATCCAATGAAAAATCAAAAAGGCTTGTCTCTGATTGAGGTAGTAATTGCGTTGGCGGCAGGTGTCATTGTCATTGCGGCAATAACGGGAACTGTCATTACCTCTTTGAGCAACACCGAATCATCGGCAAATCAAAACACCGCAACAAAATATGTTCAAGCGGGCATTGATACTGTCAGGCAAATGCGAAACGCGGGAACACTTTCTCCACTTGTTGGCACAAGTGCGTATTGTATGGATAAATCCTGCAGCGCTCTTTCCTCAAGCGGTACAACATGCGGACCCAAAGCCGCATCCTGTTCTCAAAATATTGATAATACCTATTCGCGGGAAGTTGATATCAACTTTGATACATGCAGCTGCCCGAATCAGTATCAGGTTCGTGTGGTTGTTGCGTGGGCAGACAGCAAATGCTTCGGCTCCGGTGTAGCAAGCGCGGGTCCGGGAGGAAGCCAAGGAGGCTGCGGCAAAGATCCTATTTACCCTCCCGCTTCGGCAAATCTATGTCACCAGGTAGAGGCAATACAATGTATTACGAAAGAAAACACAGTTCCACTGCCATGATGAAAACGAAAAACAATAAAGGGTTTACTTTAATAGAACTTTTAATTGTGATGTCTGTTATGGTAATTGTCGGCGGACTTGTCGCGGCAATTATGATTGCCTCCCTTCGCATCTCAAACAAATCCACAACGCTCAACGACGTTCGGCAAAACGGCGATTTCGCAATTTCTCAAATGACAAAAATAATTGAATACGGACAATTTTTGGATCACGTCGTTGATTCCGCAAATAATTCATTTACCAATTGTGTCCCCGCGGATGCGCAAAATCCTCCTCCCGTTCCGCCGCCTGCTCCTCCCTACTCTTCCGTTGCCATTGTTAATCCCGACGGCGGGCAGACGACGTTTGCGTGCGCGGGAAATCCCGCAAATATCGCGTCCCAAAGCGCTTCCGCGACGTCTATCATATCGGCTCCCGTGACAACCACAACAAATCTGATAAATACCGGCGCTGTTACCATTGATCCCAACAGTTGTTATTTCACTTGCTCGCAAAGTTCAGTGTCCGACTCGCCTATTATCGGTATTCATTTTTCTCTCAGTTCCAAAAACGGCAATGCCTTTGCAAAAAATTCGCATCTTGATTTTCAGACCTCGGTTCTGATGCGAAACTCCTCGCGCTAATCAGCTTGACATGGAAGCTTGAAAGTTGTTACGCTAGAAAGAGATGAAACCGATAGAAAACAAGCAGGGCGGGCAGGCGCTTCTTATTTTAGTTCTTGTTTTGGTTGTTGCTCTATCTGTGGCACTGTCACTTGTCTCAAGAAGCATCACAAATCTGCGAACCACAACGGAAGAAAAAGAGTCGCAGCAGGCACTTTCTGCCGCAGAAGCGGGAGTAGAGCAGGTTCTGGCCGGCAACGGGGCAAAAAACGGAAGTTTTTCTTCAAATACCATTAACTTTACCGCATCGCAAAACACGACGTATGGAACGGAAGCAAACGGGTTCCTGCTCAAAGGAGGCAATCTGGTAGAAAAAGACAACGGCGCGGACGTATGGCTTGTGCCCTATCCGATCGGTTCAGGTCCGGCGGATCCGCACAGCAGCTGGACTCAAACGGTAACATTTTATTGGGGCGATAACTCGGGAGCGTGTAACAATGCAGCCATAGAAGTTGTCGGAGTTTTGGGTCCTGCCGGCAGTCCCCAAACAACGCGCTATACCTTTGATCCGTGCAGAAGTGCTCGCTCGGGAGCAACAGCTGCAAATAACTTTGACGCTCCCTCCACCTGCTCGCCAAACTGCACTATAAATAACAAAAGCTTTTCCTACAACGCAAGCGTGAGCGTTTCGCAAGGCTTACTTCTTCGCGTGGTTCCCTTGTATGCAAACGCGTTTATCGGTATCAAAGCGATCCGTTGCAATGGCGGAACTTGTGAAGCATTTTTACCGCCGCAGGGAACAATTATTACTTCAACCGGAACTGTTGGCGCTTCAAAGCGCAAGCTCATTGTTTTTCAAGGTTTTCCGCAACTGCCCATTGAGTTCTTCGCTCATAGCCTTTTTTCACCGAAAAACTAATGACAAATAAAGCATTTGGCCTGGATATCGGGGCTACAACTATAAAAGCGGTATCGCTTGGAAAAAATGGAAGCAGTTTTGTTCTCAACTCATGCCTTATTTCACCTACTCCCCCAAAAGGTATGCTTTCGGAATCGCCCCTTGATCAAAAAGCTATGGCCGATGCGATTCGTCAGGTCATAAACGACGCGCAGATATCCTCACGTATAGTAAACATCGCGCTTCCCGACAGTCAGGTCTATACAAAAGTTATTGACATGCCGATTTTAACCGACAAAGAACTCTCATCGGCAATTTACTGGGAAGCGGAGCAGCATATTCCTGTTCCCTTAACCGATATTCATCTTGTCTGGCAGGTGCTTCATCGTCCGGAAAAAGCGGAAGAAGCACAAAACATGCAGGTTCTTCTGGTCGGCGCGCCAAATCAACTCATCAGCAAATACCAGCATATTTGCGCGCTTTCGGGATTAACAATTGATGTTATGGAAACGGAAATCCTCTCTGTTGTTCGGGCGCTGTCAGCGGGAGTGGGTATGCCCGCGACATTAATTGTTGATATCGGGGCGGTTAGTACATCTCTTTCAATTATTCGCGGGGGCGGTATTGTATTTACCTACTCTTTTCCGGCAGGAGGTGTTACGATTAATCGCGCCATCGCGGCGGATTACGGCCTTTCACCGCAACAGGCGGAAGAATATAAAAAAGTATACGGCATGGGAGATAAAAGTTTGGGTGGTAAAATCGGTAAGTCAACTCAGCCGATTCTCTCTTCGATTCTGGGCGAGGTAAAAAAAGCATTCGCATTTTACTCGCAGAAATACAAAGACGATATGCCGATTCGCCAAATTATTTTAGCCGGAGGAACTGCCAAGCTTCCCGGTATTGATCTTTATTTTGCTCGGGAGTCGGGCATTGAAACAGTCGTTGCCAATCCTTGGAAAATGCTTTCCGGACAGCAGATCCCCAAAGAAATTCTTGATGAGGGCCCCGATTATACCATCGCGGTAGGGCTTGCAATGAGGGCGTATGAGTAATGCACGAATTAATTTGCTCACCGGTGAGCACCTTGATGTTGCCAAAGAACGGGAGCGAATTGCTTTTGTCCGAATCGTTTCGGTAATTTGCCTGTTGGTGGTGCTACTTGTTTCTGTTGCGCTTTTTCTTTTAACTCAAAGCACCCTCTCGTCATCCACCCACACACAAGAGCAAAGCGCGTTGGGAACGTTAAAATTTTTACAGGCAAAAGAAGTGAAAGTGCGGTTAACGCACGACCGGTTAGATGCGGTACTGTCGGTTCTGAAAAAAAGAAATAATTTTGACAGTATATTAAATACTGTTTTGCAACCGTTACCTGCCGATGTATCCATAGATTCCCTTGAAGTGGATCCGGCCGGCATTTCGATTTTGGCATCCTCGCGGTCACTTTTCTCTCTTAACACATTTACGGATGCCCTGACCAATTTGTCAAAAAAAAGAAAGGCGTTGGGTAAAATTACACTGAATAATTTAATTTTTAACACGCAGTCAGGAAATTACTCGCTATCTTTAAAAGCAGTTTTGTTATGAACCCGAAAACAAATATTGATATACAAACACTTCGCTTGCTTTACAATAAATACAAGCCGTATTTGGTTCCGGTCTGTATTTTTGTATCATGCGTTCTTCTTATTCTTTTTGTTATTATGCCTCAGGTTCAGAATTTTTTAACGGCACAAAGTCAGGAAGCACAGGCAAAAGCAAAAGTCACAACGCTCAAGCAAAGCATCGCCGTTCTCTCGTCACTAAGCGATTCTCAGGTTAACCAAAATTTTCAAATTGCTACAACGGCAATGCCGGACTCAAAAGATTTTGCCGGCGTTCTTTCGGCGATCACCGGTGCTGCTTCCAAGTCGAATGTGACATTGGGTGATTATTCTTTTACTCCGGGCAATTTATCACCGGGCAAAGACGATTTGCGCTCTCCTACCATGCAGGTTACGCTTACGGTGAATGGCGGGGCACAAAGCGCAACAAGTTTTGCCCAAGCACTTTTGCATAGTCTTCCTCTTTCTCAAATAAACAATATAAAAATAAACAACAGTCAGACATCGCTTACCGTTTCGTTTTATTACAAACCTTATCCGCCGGCTCAGGCAAATTCTCAGACGGCTGTTTTGCCTTTTTCAATCGCTGATACGAAGCTTCTTGATCAACTTTCTCTATGGCTTGGGCAGTCGCAAGTGCCTGTGGGATCATCTTCGGCGAGATGACTTTTTCAACATGTCGGGGCGGTGTTTTTGGGTTATACTGTTTGACTGTTTTTTTCTCCACGTTTCAATTTCCGCGTGATTTCCGCTTAGCAGAACTTCCGGCACGCTCATGTCGTTAAAATTTTGTGGTTTTGTATATTGCGGATGTTCAAGAAGCGGTGTTGGATCCATAAGTGAAAATGATTCGTTTTGTGTAACGCCGTCTTTTAAAACACCGGGCAAAAGACGAGTCAGCGCGTCGGTTATAAGCATTGCCGGAATTTCTCCGCCGGTGAGAATAAAGTCGCCGATTGAAATTTCTTCATCAACAAACGCCCTGATGCGCTCGTCAACTCCTTCGTAGTGTCCGCAGACCAAAATAAGATGATCAAAACGAGAGAGTTCTTTTGCTTTTGTTTGGTCAAAAGTTTTACCCCGCGCGTCAAGAAGAACTACGTGTTCTCTTTTATATTTTTTATCTTTTGCCGCCGCTATTGCCTTGGCAGCAACATCAACTCGCAAAATCATTCCCCTTCCCCCGCCGTAAGGTGTATCGTCAACAGTTTTATGCGTGCCGATGCCGAAAGAGCGGATATTTACAAATGTTATTTCAAGGAGATTTTGTTCTTGTGCGCGCTTTACTATGGAGTGGGCAAACGGGCCGTCAAACATTTGCGGAAAAAGCGTGAGAATGGAGATTTTCATTCGTTCTCCGAAAGAGAAACATGGACTTTTTTATTTTCCTTGATTGCGGGGATTTTCATGACATTTCTGATTGCCCGAATGACTTTTCCTTCTTTGCCGATAACTTTGCCCATATCTTCTTTTGCTACCGTTACGGTGTATGAGACCATGCCGTTTTGCTCTTCTTCGGTAACGGATATGTCGTCAGGTTTGTCAACAAGACACGCAAGAATATATTCGAGTGTTTTTTTCATTTACTCAATAATGGATTTGACGGTTTGACTGGGCACCGCGCCCACAGAAATCCAGTAATCATATCGATTTTTATCGATCTTTTTTGAAATACCGCCAACTTTTTTCTCATACCATCCCAAAACTTCTATATTTTTGCCATCCCTGCGCGAGCGCTTTTCTTTCACTACAACGCGAAATTTGCGCTCTCCCTTTTTTCCGGTTTTACTAAGTCGTATTACAACTGCCATAAGACGTATTGTACCAAAATTATCACGTTTGCTCAACAAGCGCTGCTTGAGCTGCCATTTCTTCCGCTTCCTGCTTGGATCTGCCGGTTCCTTTTGAGAGCATAACATCATCAACAAAGACGCCGATGGTAAAGGTTTTTGCATGCGCGGGACCCAGCTCCTCAAGGACTTTGTACATGGGAGAGCTTTGTTTTTGTGCCTGTACTTTTTCCTGCAGAAGACTTTTGGGATCTTTCAGCGTTTTTTTGGCGACATACTCATCGCTTTTTGGTAGAAGTATTGTGTCGAGAAACTCCGTTACTTTTTCAATCCCCTGGTCCAAGAAAAGCGCGCCGATGAATGCTTCAAAACAGTCGGCAAGCAGGCTTTGGTTGGTTCTTCCCATCGACTCCTCCTCCCCTTTTGAGAGCTTAAGCAGTTTTCCAAACTCAAGAGTAGTTGCAAGTGAGGCAAGGCTTTTTGTGTTGACCAGAAGCGAGCGAAGATTTGTCAAAACTCCCTCGTCAAAATCCGGATATTTGATAAACAGATACTGCGAAACGACAAATGATAAAATGCTGTCTCCGAGAAATTCCAGTCGCTCGTTTGATGAGATTTTTTCTTTCGTTTCGTTAAGAAACGAGCGGTGAATGAAAGCCTGCTCAAAAAGTTTTTCGTTTTTAAATTTCGGAAGTTTCATTTGTGTATTATTTTTCCCAGCGCGCCGTTGACAAATGCGGGGCTTGTATCTCCGCCGTATTCTTTTGCAAGCTCTATCGCCTCATCCACAACGACTTTAGGCGGTTGGCTTTTCTCAATAAGCAGTTCATAAATCGCAAGCCGCAAGATCGCCAGATCAACTCTGTTTATTTTATCAACGGGAAACTCGGGTGCCGCTTTGCCGATTGCATTATCAAGCTCTGTCTTTTTATCAAGAATTTTTTTCGTTTCGGCAGTCACTCGTTGGTGGTGAAATTCAAATTTAAAAAGTTCTTCTACGAGATGCTGGCGTTTTTTGTGTCTGGGGTCAAGCGGCGTTTTCATCTGTTTTTCTTTTTATCACTTTTGTTTTTGCGACAATCTCTCTGCCTTTATAATATCCGCATTTTTTGCAGACCTGATGCGGCAGTGTTGGCGCGCCGCAATTGGGGCATTTAATCCCTCTGGGTTTGCCCAAATGAATGCTTGCTCGGCGTTTTCCCTGCCGGGCACGTGAATGTCGTTTTTTCGGTTCTTGTGGCATAAACTCCCTTCGGTCGTAATTTCAAATACTACAAATGTCAAATAATTACCAATTCCAAATCATTGGAAATTTGACATTTGAAATTGGACATTGGTAGTATTCATCTGTATTGTACTTAATTTTGCTTCAGTTCGCAAGTATAGTATAATTATGCCACTATGCGCCGTTTATTTAGTATTCCGTTAGTTCATTCATATGTTGATGCGGTGCCTTCCGGGCCTGATTCGCAACATCCCAATCCCAATGATGAGCAGGTTAGAAGAACACTATATGAAACAGCATGGGCAATGATTGATAAGGGGATAAATCGAGCTGGTATTCATTTTCCTTCAGCAAAGGTATTTATGGAAGGTTCATTGACCCCACAACCTAAAGCAGAAAGAAAAATGCCTTGGTTTGAAGCAAAAAGACAAGCAGAGAAGGAATATGGCGAAAGTAGGCAGGAAGTATTAGCACAGACACTTTACTATGCAGGCGTAGAGTCCATACCTTTTGAAAACGAAACCTATCTTACACATGCCTATCATTTAACAAATACTTTTTTAGCCT
>DATIIG010000085.1:0-5162 GCA_035479835.1 Saccharimonadales bacterium (SeqCode)
TAACCAGCGATGAAAAAACATACACCGTGCAAAAAATTTACCGCGATCCTTTGAATGACATCGCTATTTTAAAAATTGATCCCGCTGAAAACGCCGGAAAAACGCTGCAACCGGTTGCGATGGGGGACTCGTCTCATTTGCAGGTTGGACAGTTTGTGATCGCGATCGGCACCGCTCTTGGGGAGTTTCGAAACACTGTCACAACCGGTGTTATTTCAGGACTCGGCAGAGGCATTACGGCAGGGGACGAGTTTGCGGGATTTGCCGAGCGGCTTGATAATGTTATTCAAACCGACGCCGCGATAAATCCGGGAAACTCGGGCGGCCCGCTTCTTAACTCTTCGGCGCAGGTAATCGGTATCAATACCGCGGTCGCGCAAAGCGGACAAAACATCGGATTTGCGCTACCGATAAATGTCGTGAAAGATTCGCTTGATAACTTCAATCAAAACGGGCAATTCAATAGGCCGTATCTGGGTGTTGCGTACAAAATGCTTGACCGCGACACGGCAATTGCAAATGACGTAGTTGCCGGAGCATATGTGCAAAGTGTGGTAAAGGGCAGCCCGGCGGAAAAAGCGGGACTGCGGCAGGGAGATATTATTACAAAAGCGGACGGAAAAAGTCTTCAGGACGGCAAAACAGAACTGGCAAGTATCATAGGCGGAAAAAAAGTAGGGGACAGTGTCTCGCTGACCATTTGGAGAAACGGAAAAACAACGGACGTTACCGCCACGCTAACGAGCGCCCCGAATCAATAAATTACGCCGCTTGTCTGTCAGGATTGTAGTCGGGCGGACGACCTTGAACCGGCGGAGGTTTTACCAACAGCAGAATTTTTTTAACCGTTTCAACTATCCCTTGCTGAGTGAGGTGTTCGTCCTGACCGAAATAATTTCGTTTTGCGTCGAACATATCAATAAGACTGACGCCGATTTTACCTTTATATTTTGCCGCGAACTTTGATGCTTCATCCTCAATAGCATTGTTTAATAGTACCGAGGCATTATGTAAAAAAAGATTTATATACGGATTATCATGGCGGTAAAAACGGCGAACGTTATTCATTTTTCCCAGACCCAGCAACGCAATATCATCCGGATCTGGTTCAGTCAGAATAAACATATGTACAACGTTTCCCATGTCCGCTATTTCTTCAAGCAGTGGAGCATAGTTAGTTAGGAATTCTTCGTGAAGAATACGGTCATATTCTTCCAGAACGCCTGCAACGTTTTCCGTCAGCTCTCCTGCGGTTTGAAAAGATTTACGCGGATCCTGCTCAATAAAAGATTTCCATCGCCATCTTGCAAACCGGTCTGATGCCCGTTGCATTTTTACCGCTTCGCTTTCCGTATCAACGCTGCTTCTGAAATCATTTCCTCCGACTCCAAGAAAAACTATTGCCGGATTTTCTCTTGAAACTTCTTCTGCAGCTTTTGGAACCTGCAATTCCCTTACTCCTGCAGTCGTGGCGCCGGATATAGCAAAATTATGTGGCCCATCCCATGTGCAAAAATGTTTACTTCTCATCTCTTCCAGAAAAATGTCTTCGATGGATTTTTCGCGGATAATTTTTTCAACTTCCGCTCGCTGACCGTTTTGCGGATTAACTTCCGGTGAATTTTCTTTCCATTCAGGCAGCATATTGCTGTGTCCGAATGTTTCAACGGTATAAGTTTTTGAAGGGTCGGTAATTGCAAATTTGATATCTTTCAAAGGCGAACTGCGGAACCGTTCTGCCGGTCGGGGAGAAACAAGATTGAGATACTGCGTAAACGCTGATGGTTCGGTGCTTAATCCTGCCTGATATTCTGCAGCATTAAATACTTGTTGGGGAATACCCAGTTTATCCGCAAGATAGAGCGATGTTCCCAGAATAAAACCTTTGCGGGAAACCGTAGGCATGCGGGGTCCTTTGCTTACACCGTTTTCCACCAAAGCTGTGGACATACTTGCATAATACCACGTTTCTGCAAGAATAAAAGAGGGTATGGTACAATTAACTTTATGTTACGAGATGATGTTTTATTAAAAGAGTACAGCAATTATAAAATCGGCGGTCCTGCCGCTTATTTCTTGGAGGTTTCATCGATTGAAGAGTTAATTTCGGGTTTAAAAGAATATCAAAGCGCAGGTCCCGGTTTAAAAGAAAAAATTTTTATTCTCGGAAAAGGAACAAATGTTTTAATTTCCGATGAGGGGTTTGACGGACTGGTAATTTTGAATAAAATCGGCGGGATTGAACAGTTTGAAAACCACGTAGTTGTCGGATCGGGCTGCGAAATGCCCGCTGTCGTGCAGTTTGCGGCAGATAACAGTTTATCGGGTCTTGAGTGGGCGGGAGGGCTTCCCGGGACAGTTGGCGGCGCGGTGCGGGGCAATGCCGGAGCGTTCGGCGGCGAAACAAAAGACAGTATTTTGGAAATAGAAAGTATCGATCTGAAAAGCTTGGAACTTCGCAAAAGAAATAGAGAAGATTGTAAATTCGGCTATCGCATGAGTGTTTGGAAATCACCTGAGGGGGAGCATGAAATGATTACAAAAGTTACGTTTAAATTACAAAACGATGACAAAAAAACAATTGAGGAAAAAACGCAATTGCCGATTGATTACCGCACCAATCGCCATCCGCTTGACCTTCCCAACATCGGCAGCATTTTCAAAAATATTCCCTATGACAACTTGCCCAAAAACTTGCAGGAACAGTTTGAGAGCATTGTAAAACAGGATCCGTTTCCGGTCGTCCCGGTTGCAAAACTTTTAGTTTATTTAGAATTAAAAGGAAAAAGAGTAAGGGACGCGCAGGTGAGTGAAAAGCACCCGAATTTTATTGTGAATTTGGGAAATGCAAAAGCAGCGGATGTTAAAAGTTTGATTTCAATTGTGAAAGAAGAAGTACACAAAGCGTATGGAATAGATCTTGAAGAAGAAGTAATGATGCTTGGTTAAACTTCTGTTGTTTGTAACTTATCCATTGTTTCTTTTACTACCTCGTCCAAGTTTCCATCAAGAATAACCGGAAGGTTGTGCCATGACTCACTCGCGCGGTGATCGGTGAGTCTGTCCTGGGGGAAATTGTATGTTCTTATTTTTTCCGCTCTCATGCCCTGTCCTACCTGTGTTGCTTTAAGCGATGAAAGTTCTCCGTGCTGTTTTTCCACTTCTATTTCCCAGAGTTTGGCACGCAAAAGATCCATTGCGATTTCTCTGTTTTGCGCCTGAAACCGTTCGGTTTGACACGTGACGACAATGCCGCTTGGGATATGTTTGAGTCTCACCGCGGTTGAAACTTTGTTGACGTTTTGCCCTCCGTGACCCCCAGATCTAAATGCTTCAAATGTTATATCTTGAGGATTGATGTGTAAATCAATATCTTCAAGTTCGGGAAGAATCGAGACGGTTGCAGTGGATGTGTGAACTCTGCCGCGCTTTTCCGTTGCGGGAATTCTCTGGACGCGATGTACACCCGCTTCGTATTTGAAAACGCCGAACGGTTTTCCAAGCTGCGAGTTTCCTGAAATTTTAATAACACCCTCGTCGACCTGTTCGACTTTAAATCCGATTTTTTGCGCAAAACGGGAATACATATTTAAAATTTCGCTGCTCCAGAGTTTTGCTTCCTCGCCGCCCGCGGCGCCTTTGACCTCAAGTATTGCATTACGCTCATCAATTTCGCCGCTTTCTTCATTTGTATCGGAACCCGTGCCTTCCATTTGTGCCACAGCTTTTTCAAGTTCCAGTTTTTGATTTTCCAGGTCTTTGATTTCCTCATTTGCCATAGGAGCCATATCGGGATCCTGCAGCAATTGTTTGGTTTGCGCAATCTTGGCATCGAGTTCTTGAATTTGGATTTCTAAATAGTTATCCATTGAGATAATCTACGCGGCGGACATGAGCATTTCCCGAAGAGACTTGGGGGCATTGTCTTTTTCTTTCTTTTCCTCAATTTTTTTGACTTTTTTTGCTACGGCTTGTTTGGCAAATTCCTGTTTTTGCTGGAATTTCTGGATACGAGACGCGCTGTCGACAAATCGCTGCTCACCGGTATAAAACGGGTGGCATTTGTTGCAAAGCTCAACGTGAATTAAATCCTTGGTCGAACCCACGGTAAAGCGGTTGCCGCATACGCAGACAACTTGAGCAGTCGGAAAATATTGCGGATGTCCTGCTGTTTTCATGTCTTTATTATAGCTAAAATTTGCTCAAAACACAAGTTTGTCAGCTTTTAAAGAGTTTGTGAATCGGGTGATAGGGAATGCGCCCCTGCGCTACATACACGCCGGCAAAAACCAAAACTGCGCCTGCAAAAAACATCGCGTCGGGATATTCATGAAGAAGGGGAGCCGCAATAAGCACTGTCACAACAGGATCAAGATACAAAAAAACTTCGGTTTCGGTTGCGGGAAGATATTTTAGCGCCCAGAAGAAAAGGCCATACGCGGTAAGTGAGGAAAACAACGCGCCATACAAAATTCCGGAAACTGCACGAAGAGTTAAATGTGCAAGTGAGTTTGTGGTTATGGTTTCATTGAGAAAAAACGGCAAAAATGTCACGCATCCGATAAAAAGCGTCCAGAAGGTGAGTGTTTCCGGTTTATAATCTTTTATAATTTTCTTACCAAACAGCGGAAGTCCCAGCGCGCCAAGCGCTGAAATTACAAACAAAATATTGCCGACCAAAACCCGTCCGTCTCCGGCGCCGTGCTCCAAAAGCGGTTTAATAATTGTCAGCATTACGCCAGCAAAAGCAATATAAGAACCAAGCAATGCTTTTTTATTAAATTTCTCTTTCAACAGAAAATAATGCGAAATAAAAACAAGCGCGATAGGGGACGCGCTTGAGATAATATTTACATTGATACTGGGAGCAAGTCTCAAACCCAGGAAAAAAAACATGATGTTGATGGTAACCGCGGTAAAGCCGCAAAAAAATAAAATCGGAATATCTTTTTTGTAAATATGTAAGTGTTTATAGCAAAAAGGAAGAAGTAAAAGACACGCCAGGAGAAATCGAAGATAGCCAAGCGTAAACGGCCCGATGTCCATAAGCGCCCATTTAAAAATCGGCGGCGCTGCTCCCCAAATAATATTTGAGATAATCAGCGCAAGTATTGCTTTTTTGGTGGTGGACAGGGACATAATGTATTGCTCGGGGTCCTGCC
>DATIIG010000086.1:0-5179 GCA_035479835.1 Saccharimonadales bacterium (SeqCode)
TGCAGAACGTATGGTCATTCTTAGTGCCGAGAAAGGGAGTCGAACCCTTATGGCCTTGCGACCAGTAGTTTTTGAGACTACCGCGTATACCATTCCGCCACCTCGGCAAACCAAACGCTTTATTTTCTGCCTCATATATTATATACTTTCTCCTGTGTCTTCTTCAAGAAACCATCGTTTGCCCACCCACGTCAAGCCGGAAAGGTACCGCATCATGCTGCGCCCCGATCTTGAAGAATTTACATTTACCGGAGAAGAAACAATTTATTTAACACTTGAAAAATCTACAAAAAAAATTATTCTGCACGCCGCAGAACTTGCCATCTCTCATGTTTCAATGCAAGAGGGAAGTGCAAAACCGGTTATCGGTAAAGTTTCCTACAACATAAAAAACGAAACCGTTACGTTAACTTTCCCCAAAGCTTTATCTGTCGGCAAAAAAGAATTGACCCTTCACTTCAGCGGAATTTTAAATGACAAAATGCGCGGGTTTTACAGAAGCCGCTACGAAGTAAAAGGAGTTGTGACGCACATGGCGGTTTCACAGTTTGAGTCAACCGACGCCAGGCGGGCATTTCCATGCATCGATGAGCCCGCTGCAAAAGCGGTTTTTGATGTGACGCTTCAGATTCCTTCGCACACGACGGCAATTTCCAACAGTCTGGAAGAAGAAATAAAAGAACACGAAGCGGGGATTAAGGTAGTAAAGTTTATGCAAACCCCCAAAATGTCAACGTATCTTTTGGCATTTATCGTGGGACAGTTTGAGTTTATCGAGAAAAAAACAAAAGAGGGAGTTTTGGTTCGCGTCTTTACCACGGCGGGCAAAAAACATCAGGCCGAGTTTGCTCTGGATACCGCGGTCAAACTTTTGGAGTTTTACAATGATTATTTTGATATTGATTATCCGCTGCCGGTTTTAGATTTAATTGCAATTCCTGATTTTGCCGCGGGTGCTATGGAAAACTGGGGAGCGGTGACATTTCGCGAAGCAACGCTTTTGGTGGATCCGCAGCATACCTCACTTATCAGCAAGCAGTGGGTTGCGCTGGTTATCGCGCACGAGCTGGCGCATATGTGGTTTGGAAATTTGGCGACGATGGAATGGTGGACGCATTTGTGGCTTAATGAGGGATTTGCGACATATATCGAACACGTCGCAATTGATAAGCTTTTCCCGCAGTGGGAAATCTGGAAACAATTTATCGCAACAGAACACAACGAAGCACTTACCCTTGACGGGCTGAAAAACACGCATCCGATTGAAGTTGAGGTTCATCACCCCAGCGAAATAAGCGAAATTTTTGATCAGGTCAGCTACGCAAAAGGTTCAAGTATTTTGTGTATGCTTGCAACATATTTGGGACCGGCGGATTTTCGAGACGGGCTGCGGGAGTATCTTAAAACATTTGCGTACAAAAACGCGCAGACGCAGGATTTGTGGAGCGCGTTTGAAAAAGTTTCAAAAAAACCGGTTGGCAAAATTATGAAACACTGGACGGCAAAACCCGGACATCCCGTGGTAAGAGTTTCACAAAAAGGTGAAAGTTTAGAGCTTTCGCAGCATCGTTTTTTTTCAAGTCCTCTGTCTCATCAAAAAGATCCGACACTCTGGAGCATTCCGCTACCGGTAAAGTTTGAGTCAAAACAGAATGTGTATTTATTTTCCGAACGCGATTTTGTTTTGCCCGCGCCCTCCCGCGCCGAGTGGGTAAAGCTTAATAGCGGAGAAACAAGTTTTGTTCGCGTCCATTATTCTCATGAGCTTCTCTCCCGTTTAGAAGTTGCTGTTACAAAAGGAGAATTGCGGTCAGTGGATCGTTTGGGTCTTATTCGCGACGCGTTTGATTTATCAGCAGCCGGCCAGGCGGATGTTTCGGATGCGCTGACACTTTCAAAAAGTTATCGGCAGGAAACGGAATATGTCGTGTGGTTTGAGCTTTTGAGCCAACTCGCGACCGTGGAAAATCTTATTGCCGATGATGCAAAGTTAAACAGCCGGTACAAAAATTTTGTAAAGGATTTGGTCTCTGAAATCGCGCAAAAAGTCGGTTGGGAGAAAGCGTTACACGAAGATCACTCAGACACGCTGCTTCGCGGACTCATCTTATATGTATACGGAAAATGCGGCGACGGGGCAACGATCAAAACTGCGCATCGACTCTTTGAAAGTTTTATAAAAAACAAAAAAAACATCGATCCTGATATCAGAAGCGTTGTGTACACGCTTGTTGCGCGGGGAGGGGATGAAAAAACATTTGATCTATTGGTTAAGCTTCATGAAACCGAAACCCTGCATCAGGAAAAAGACAGAATTGCCAGAGCGCTGTGCGGTTTTACCGACCCCAAACTTCTTGCAAGAACGCTTGAATGGTCAATTTCATCTGATGTTCGGCCGCAGGATACGCCGCGGATTATGTACGCTCTTTTTGCCAACCCCAAATCCCGCGATATAACGTGGGAATTTCTCAAACAGCACTGGGAGGATTTTGACAAGCAGTTCAGCGGTTCTCACGGGTTCGCGCGCATTATTGAGGGAGCAAAAGAGTTTACGAAATCACAAGCAGCGGATGATATCGAGGCATTTTTCAAAATTCACAAAACGCCGGAGCTTGAGCGCACCCTCAAACAAGTTACCGAGCAGATCCGCGCAAACGCCGCGTTCAAACGCCGCGCCAAACCACAAATCACCGCGTTTCTCAAATCGCAATAATCTCCACTGTTTGTATGGCGAAAAACCCCTCAATTTGCTACAATACACAGATATATGATAGGCGTTACGGAGCTTCGGGCGGGGACGGTTTTTGAAGAAAACGGTCAGCTTTTACAGGTACTCTCATACGAGCACATTAAGCTCGGAAGAGGAAGTGCCAATATAAAAGTCAAAGTCAAAAATCTTCGCTCCGGCTCAACAACAGAAAAAAGTTTTATAAACGGCGCGCGCGTCAACAACATCAGCGTTCTGAAAAAAGAATTGCAGTTTTTGTACAAAGATGACATGGCGGCGTATTTTATGGATCCTTTGACGTTTGATCAGATCAGCGTGCCTTTAAAAGTTATTGATGGCGACGAATATTTGAAAGAGGGTCAGAATTTTACGATCAGTTTTTTAAACAACGAACCGCTGTCTGTTTTGTTTCCGCCGAAAATGGAATTTACGATTGCCGAGACCGAGCCGGGAGTGCGCGGCAACAGCGCCACCAATATTTACAAAGACGCGATCCTTGATAACGGTATGAATGTCAAAGTTCCGCTTTTTGTCAAAATAGGGGACAAGATTAAAGTTGATACCAGAACGGGAAGTTACAGCGAGAAAGCATAACCTATGCACGCAGTCAAAGAGCGGCTCAAAAAAAACGACATCGCCCATGTTCTCCTTCGTCCCTCGTTTTCCTTCCTCATGTTTTCCGAATTTTTTTCCCAGATTGCTTTCAACATGCAGCACTTCGTGCTGATTTTTTTGATTTATGAACTGACGCATTCAAATACCGCGGTGTCGGGAATTATTCTTTCATTTACTATTCCGGCAATTCTGTTTAGTCTTTTGGCCGGAGTTTTTGTGGACCGGTGGAATAAAAAAACGGTTCTTTTCACCACCAATTTTTTGCGCGGCGTCATGCTGCTTCCGTTTCTTATTCCCAATGCCCATCCGTCTATTATTTACACACTTACTTTTTTTATCGCGATCGCGACACAGTTTTTTCTACCGGCTGAAAGCTCAATCATTCCCTTGCTTGTCCCCAAGCAAAAACTTGTCGCCGCAAACGCGATTTTCTCAATCGGAATTTACAGCACGGTTCTGATCGGCTATATTCTTGCGGGACCGCTGCTTCTTGTAATGGGAAGAAGTGTATTTTTGCTTCTTTCGGTGCTGTTTTTCATCAGCGCGTTTTTAATTTTGGGAATTCGCGTCCCCAAAAGAGAAGAGAAGCACTCAGCGGTAAGTATACAAGCAGTGGAACTTTCAATCGGGCGCGAAATCCGCGAGATTTTCTCTTACATGAGAAAAGTGCGAAATGTCATGCGCGCTTTGATAATTCTGACAATGGCACAGGCGATTATTTTTACATTTGCGGTACTTGGACCGGGGTATCTGGCAACAATTCTTAAAACCCGCGTTGAGAGTCTTTCGTGGCTTCTTCTGGCGCCTGCGGCGCTGGGTATGGTAACGGGCGCTTTGATTCTGGGAAGTAACGCGAGAAAATTAAAACACGCGCCTACCATTACCGTCGGTTTTATCGTCACCGGTCTTATTTTTATTTTTCTGCCGTTTATCAGTAGCGTTTCTTCCAAAGATTTTATTCTGGCCATCAATAGCATTTTGCCCTCATTTCTTGATGTAACCGGTGTGCATATCATAGTTTTTCTGGCATTTATCGCGGGTTTTTCAAACGCGCTTGTATTTGTTCCGGCAAATGCCACCATCCAATCCCAAACTCCGGAAAGCATTCGGGGAAGAATTTACGGATTTCTCAATGCAATGACGGGTTCCGTGTCTTTACTACCGGTTGCGCTGGCAGGAGGACTTGCGGACATATTCGGCGTTTCTCAAGTTATTACATCAATCGGAATCGCCATGATTATCCTGGCGGTTTTTGAGTATATATTCTAATATGCATTTTTTTATTCTTGTACTTCTTTTTTGTTTTTTAATTTTTCTTTTTTGCCTGTTTGAGATCTCACGTGAAGACTTTGTCTTTTTGCGAAAAAGCGTGACAACCGAAAGACTATTTAACCTTGCTTTTTTAACAATGCTGGTCGGACTTTTTTGCGCGCGGGTTGCATATGTTTTGTTTCATCCGAGTACCACATTTCTCAATCCATTGGCATTTTTGCTTTTTCCCTATTTTCCGGGACTTTCCTTAAGCGGGGGAATAGTGGGCGTAGCGGGTTTTATGTATCTGTACGGCGGAATAAAAAAATTGCCTGTCGGCAGGGTCAGCGATTTTTTCTCGCTTTGTTTTTTATCCGCTTTGCCGTTTGGAAGTCTTTTGTTTTTTGTTTTAAGCGGGGGAAAGCAAAATCTGATTCTTGCCGGAGTGACTTTTTTTGTGTATCTTTTGCTTTTTCTTATCTTCCTTTTTCAACTTTTGCCGATTCACCGCTTAAGTAAAATGAAAGAGGGGAGGATGTCGTTTTTGTCTCTGACACTTGCACTTCTAGTTGCTTTAATAATAAC
>DATIIG010000087.1:0-4938 GCA_035479835.1 Saccharimonadales bacterium (SeqCode)
TACTCTTCGCTTGCTGCCAAATCATATCCCTGTGTACCGTCATATGCTACGTCTACAATAAATCGCTCCTGCTCAAGCCCTTTTTTTATGGAGTTTGCGATTTTATGTTCATCCTCAACAACCAGCACTTTCATGGCTATAGTATACCAAAGAATGCTGAAAAATAGCTGACGAAATACAGTTTATCAGGTATCGCTGTAACCGGGAAAAAAGTCAACGACAATATGATTTTTTTTGATGTGCATCTGCTCAAGTGTTGTTTTAAATCGTTCTACCATTAGTTGGGGTCCTGAAAGATAAAATATGCGATCCTGACAATCGGGGATATATTTTTGTAGCATCTGCGTCGTAATATAGCCTTTTTCACCTGACCAGTCGGGAGGTACGGCAACAATATCGGTTAGCGTATAAATAGTTTTAAGTCCATACAATTTTGCCTGTTCAAAAAGATCGGCAAAAACGATGTCTTCTTTGTGTCTGTTTGCAAAAAAAAGTATGATATCTCGCTGTTGTTTTTTTTCAATAATTTGAGCGACCATACTCCGAAATGGCGCGATGCCCACACCTCCTGCGACAAAAACAAGCGGTTTTTTTGTGTCTTTGGGAAGAATAAAATCACCTGCAAGCTGTGATGCAATAACGGATTGATTTTGCTCCATTGAAACAAGTGTTTTTTTAAAACTGCTTGGAGGCGTGTAGTATTTTAGAAGAATTAAAAGATCTTGCTCGTCGGGTGATGACGCGATACTGAAATAGCGCCTGGTGCCTCTGCTGTCAACGTTTTTATGCGGCAGTGTCCATTCCATATATTGTCCCGGGGCAAAGTGAAAATCATCCGGTTTGGAAAATGAAAACAGATACGTTTGCGGCGCAATTATTTTTTTCAATCTAAGGGGTAACTTTAAATGATACTGCGGATTAACAATATAAGAAAACATATTTCCGCCGCACAGTGCAAGTTCCGGTGAGATAGCAAAACCGAGCAGTCGAAGCTGCGGCGTTGCATATAAAAATGCGACAAAAACGCCGTAATACTGCTGCAGTCGTTTGTGAGTAGGAGATGTAATGGGTTCTGTCAGCATTATAAATGCAAAGAAAAATAGTGCCGAGCCGAAAATGCTTTTTTGCCAAGCCGAAAAAATAGATGTAAGTGACCCGGTATGGAAAAGCGTTGCACCCGCCAACAGTAAAAATACTGTTATAAGAAAAGAAAAAACCATTGACCCTCGCTGAATTTTGCGAAGAACAAGAAGGCCGCCCAGAAGAACAAAAGGCAGCATTACCGGTGTGCCGATCCACCATGTTGCTACTTTGTCCGTTGCCAGTGAAAAAGCAGCAACCGAAACCGCTGCGGGATTAAAAATATGGTGTTTTTCAACAGTCGCCAAATACTTCGCAAGCATTGCAAGCCCCGCTGCTCCTATTAGAAATGTTATATTCACAGGAAATTTCAGTGGAACAATAAGAACCAAAATAAGCGCCGTTATAAGCGCCGACTCGTTATTTGTCACGGCACCGAAAAATTTTGCAAAAACTTTATTTGCGACAAAACATACTGTTATTGCAATGGTCGTATCAAACACAATATCAACGGGACTATAGGGAAGAATGCCCAAAAAACTGTATATAACTGCAGCGCTTACCAACGCCCCCAAATAGTAAAGGGTGAGTCGGTACATGGTAATTTTGTTTAAAAATGTGTCAATAAATTTAAACATGTTCAGACAACAAATTTTTCAAAGCCGTCGGTATATACGGCTTTTTTATCTTTTTTTATCATATATCCTTCATATCCTGAAAGCTTCTGAATAAACGCAATGCCTTTTTCTCCCATCGCAAACGCCGCAGTTGCGAACCGATCCGCATCATACACGTTGTCTGCAATAACTGTCATACTTGCAATTTCATCTGCCGCTATTTTGTGAACCGGATCATAAATATGTCGTCCTTGTACATATGTTCCCGAAGTTGCAATGCCTTTGTCAATGACAGCAACTATTTTTACATTTTCATTTACTTTAAACGGATTTTGGATACCGATACGCCATGGTTTTTTCTCTTCATTTGTTCCGAAAACCTGCACATCACCTGCTATCTCAACGGCAAAGTTTTTAAATCCAAATTTGTGAAGCATTTGTGCGCCATGATAAATTGCATATCCTTTTACAAGTCCGGACGGGTCAAGTTTTCCGTTTTTCCACGCGTTGAAAAAACCTCCGGTTTCCCGTTTTGTTTGTTCACAACGTGCAAGCACCTGGGCAACTTCTTTTGAAACATTTTTTTGCGAAAGCAAACCATTGTTAATTTTTGATATCACACTTGAATTTTTATAAGTACTGAACGTTTTATCAATATGGCGAAAGTAAGAAAAAACGTGTGCAATTGCCTCATTAATATTTCCTTCATCAACAATCGTAATACGCACGGGCATTCCCATGATAACCGCGCTCTTTGTCATATTAACTTGCTTTCTTTAGTGCTGACGCAAGTGACTGCTGAAATGCCTGACTGGTTTGAGACGCTCCGGAAACAATATCGACATTCGCGCTTTGTGCCTGTATTGCTTCCGATTTAAGAAGCGGCATTGCTTGGGCGTTAATAACTTGTGAGGTTCTGGCATCATTTGGATACTGCAAAAAAATCACATCGGAAATTTTTCCGTTTACAATTGCTACCTGTACCTGAACGTTTCCGTAATATGCATCCGTGACATCGCCGGTATACGTACCGTCTTTGTATGAAATATTCGTTTGCTGTCCCGGTGGAAGCGAAGAATTGGGCATAGTGGAATTTCCAACAACCCTGTTTTGCTCCTCGCTTCCGCGGAGTTGGCGCAGAAGAACCACGATACCAAAGATGATAAAAAGGACAGTGATTTGCAAATATTTCTTCATACAATTAGTGTAGCAGATATGTTAATAGTACAACCTGAATTTTTTCTGAAAATTGCATGGAAGGAGGTTTTTATAGTAGAGTGAATATATGTTCTGGAAAAAACTTATCTATAATATTGACGCGCAAAACTATCTTGAAGGGTTTTTGGTTATCGCAGTTTCCACCGTTTTGATTATCCGTTTTTACCTGCATCTGACAAATTATCCGCAAATCGGCGGAGAAGGACTGCATATCGCGCACATGCTCTGGGGGGGATTTTTCATGCTTTCTGCCCTTATTATGCTGTTGTCATTTCTCAACCCGTCCGTATATAAAGTTGCGGTAATTCTGGGAGGAATTGGATTTGGAACATTTATTGACGAGCTGGGAAAATTTATCACACACGACAATAATTATTTTTTCGAGCCCACCATTTCACTCATTTACATTATTTTTATTCTTTTATTTCTTATTTTCCGCTTCCTTGATCGAAGGCGCATACTCACGCAAAAAGAGCGAGTGGATAATGCGTTTGAGCT
The DNA here is from genome assembly GCA_035479835.1 of Saccharimonadales bacterium (SeqCode). Classification (GTDB taxonomy): domain Bacteria; phylum Patescibacteriota; class Microgenomatia; order Levybacterales; family UBA12049; genus DATIIG01. The sequence goes on from DATIIG010000087.1 coordinate 3,414, forward strand.
TTTACGAAGAGCTCATTTAACGCGCAGTGCAACGCTGAAAGAAAAAGCGCTGGCGATTCTGGGAGACGGATCGTTTGATAAAACGGCAACGCTTCTGTATGAGTTGGCAGAGCAAATCAGGCCGGTTGAGGCAAAAACGGGAGTTTTTGGCAAGATAGTTGTCGGACTGGAAAATTTCTCAAAAAAACTTTTACACGCAAAACTTTTCAACAGAATTATTATTACATTTTTTGTCATCTTTACACTTTTTAATCTCTACAGTATCGCCGATGTTGTCATGCTTTATTTGAGAGTTCCCGATTTCACATTTTCCTTTATTGATATAGGGGAGCTTGTGTCTTCTTTTGCCAGCGCGGTATTTGTCGTTATCGGTATTTTCCGGCTCAAATCAACCCGGTTTTCGGCATATCACGCATTTCGTGTATCAATACTTATTTCAATTTTTTTAACACAGTTTTTCAACTTCTACAAAAGCCAGTTGTCGGCGGTTTTTATTCTCTTTTTTGACCTGTTGGTTTTGGTAATACTCCAATACATCATCAGCCAAAAGCACCCGGCAGCCATAGAGCCCTAGCTTCTCGAAGCATCCCCAGTTGACTAAACTATAAGTTTTTGCTATTATATGGGCCTAAATGGATACAGCAGCTCAACAGCGCAGTTTTAGAGATTTTTTCCCGCTTGTCGGGTTTATCTTGTTTTTTGTCGCGTTTTACCTTCTTTTGATGCGCGCCGATACATTTATGAAATTACAAGCCATTGATAACTGCAGCAGAGTCGGACGCTACGAAACAACCGTGCCGGGCGATAATGCAAAAGTTACCTACCCCTTGCCTGATCAATATGCCTCGTGCCTGAAAAAAGTAAATGAAGTTATAAAGTAATCACGCCCCCAAATTGTCAAATATAGCCATCTTTGTTATACTCAACTACACTGGAGAGGTCGCATAGCGGACTAGTGCAGAAGTCTTGAAAACTTCCGTGGCAGCAATGTCACCGTGGGTTCGAATCCCACCCTCTCCGCAGATTTTCCACAATAAAACACGCCCGGACTTTCGTCCGTGCGTGTTTTGCCTTTAGGGCGCGTTACAGTGGCGTCGTTGTCGTTCCGGTTGTGAGCATTCTGCCGATAGCAATTACCACAATCGCGCCGATTGTTGAGACAACCAGACTGTAAATATCAAGTCCTGTCACGCCCGGCTGTCCGAACAGATTCATGATAAACCCGCCGACTAATGCGCCGACGATTCCAAGCACGATATCCATGAGAATGCCGTGGGCACTTCGCATAACCATTGAAGCGATAATGCCTGCCACTGCACCCAAAATAATCATTGCCAAAAGTCCCATATCCTCACCCCCTTCCTTTCACTGTTGAAATAGTTTGCGTATGTCCTGTTGAAATTGTCTGAAAATTTTGAAATGCAGAAAACGCAATATTGTGAAGAAAAAGGTAAAACCCAACGGCCAGCAGAAGCAGTGATATAAAGCCGAGGAAAAATCCTACCTCGCTTTTGTAGGTATCATC